>DUBF01000063.1:0-3008 GCA_012960465.1 Rhodospirillales bacterium
TGCGTAGCGACAGTCCTCTACCTTTTTATTATCGCCCATAGCCTGTTTCATACAAGCACGAAAACCCAATACCGGAGTATCCATATTTGCATTAACTTCCACAGTTAAAAGGGTATAAAAAAAACAGATTGCTAGCAGTAACAAGCAAGGGTTTCTTATAAACTTAATAGAACAATTCAAATCATATTTCATCACGGCACCTTTGCAACTTTTTTTATACATTCATACTTAAAACATTTTATATCACTATTTACAAAATCATTACCATTAGAATATAGACTACTAGCGATACAGTGAACAACTGTTATTTCAGCAATCGAGCAACCAGAATACCGCCCGTAAATTGGCTGATGAAGGAGTAGAGGCAGTCCGCGTTATTATTGTCCAATAAAAACCAAATAAAACAACTAATTAGTTGTTTTTACAGTGCGTTCTGCTTACTGAATGCAACCAGGTCTACTAGTATTTTACTAATTTCTTAGCTAAAATGAAATAGTCGGGATAATATTTAGCCCCCAGCGAGATTGTTGCCGTAAAGTCTGACTTCAATTGAAGTTTCTATTTTAATAATGTTGAATAAATAACGGAGATTTGTTTATGAAAAGGAAGTTTTCTTTATTTTTATTACTATCTTTATTTTTAATCAGTAGCGCCCAAGCAAAGTGTAACCTAGAGATATATCGTTTTGGGTCAAGTTATCAAGAAATCCAACATCAACTTGGAGACCCCCTTCCTGTCAGTGTTTCTACTAAAAATAGATTATTTATGCCCGGGGAATTGGTTTGTGAACACGAAAAGGCATTGGTTGGGTCTCCAATACTCTTTATTTTCTTCTACGATCAGCTCGTTCAGATCAGGGTTGCCCGGTATACGCTCGATGGCCCAGAAAAGCCATCACTAGTGTCATGGGCAGAATCGATATACGGAGAAAGAAATAATAAGCCAAAAAGTTTTTATAGTGACAAACCTGATGCCAGCTGGTATTGGGATAGCTCTAATGCACTGGTCCGTTATTTTGTTGAGAGTGATGGATCTGGGTTTCGAGAACATGTAATTATTGAATCAAGACGACATCAAAAATTATTTGAGAAATGGGCAAATGACAATGAAGCCCAATAGATACTAAGGTGTATATTATGAACAGACTTATTAGCCTCTTTCTGCTTCTTTTTATATCCATAAGTGGTTTAGCAAAATCACCACCACCTGGAATAGGATCAGATGTTCCAGCCAAGATTTTGATTATGCTTGACACCTCTTCCAGTATGAATGCAGGAGTGGCTGCGAGCCCCATGCGAGTCCCTCTAGACGTAGCTGTAGATTCAAAAGGAAATGTGTTTGTATCTCAGTTAGGCGATAGGCTTATTAAGAAATTTGATTCAGAGGGTAATTTCGTAACGCAAGTTGGCGGCGCAGTTGCTGGGTTTCAGTATTTATTACGAATTGCCGTGGATAGTGATGACAATGTTTATGGAACGGATACATTTAAAAACAAGATCCACAAATTTGATAATGACCTGAACCATATTAAATATTGGCCTTCCACTTTTCCGGATGCGTTAGAAGTTGATGGTAATGGCAATATTTATGCATCCGAAAGCTCTACTTATGTAAGAAAGATCAATCAAGATGGACGCCTGTTGGAACGTTATAATACACGCAGTTATGCCGGTTCCGGCGGTTACCCATTTGGGATATCATCGTATGGTGGCTATGTGTACGTTGCCAATGCCTATAACAAATCATTCACTAAATATAACGAAGATTTAACGCCTGCGACAGAGACAAACAAATGGTCAACCAGTAGCGCGGCATGGGATGTAAAAGCTTCTGTCAATGGCGTATATGTTGCAAGTATATTTACGCATACAATTCAGCGATTTTCGCATACCGGTACATTAGAAAAAACATTTGGTAGTCGAGGCCACGCCAACGATGAATTATATTACCCGGCAGGACTCAGTATTTCGAGTAATGGAAATGTATATATTGCTGACCGGTATAACCACGCAATTAAAATATTCGACAAAGACGGAACATTTGTGAGTCATGTCGGCGGCAAGACTCGCCTGGATATTGCAAAGGAGTCATTGAAATGGATCGTGTCAAACAGTGAATTAAATAAAGGGGCCAATTTCGGTCTCATGACATGGGACCGAAGAGCTCGGAAAGAGGTGGATATTGGGCCTGAGGGTGCAAACCGCATTTACAACACGATTGATGCCATAAAAGCGAACTGTCCCTGGAGTGGCTGTACTAATATCGGTGCGGCGATGTCTTGGAGTCAGGGTTATCTTTCAGTTCCCGGTAAACTTAAAATAGATGATTGCCAAAAAACAGCACTCATTGTCCTTAGTGATGGTGCGTTTAACGCAGGGATTTCTCAAGGAAATAACCTGGCTAAAGAATTATATGACCGCAGAGGGATCTCTACATTTGTCGTTTCACTTGCATCAGGTACACAACAAACCCATAAAGATTTAGCTAAAGCCGGAGGTACATACACTGACGATGGAGACGACACCAATGATTACTCACCGATTGAAGTTGCAAATAAACAAAAACTTATTGATGCATTGATTGATCTTGTACGTTTGAGTATCGATGATAATAAGTCAACATTTACTAAACCTGTTCTTATAGAAGAGTCGCAAGACGAGGATTATATTTACCAATCCACTTTTGAATATGTAAAGAGCCATCAATGGAAAGGCTATTTAAAAAAATACAAATTAAAAAATGGTATCCCAGAAAATCAGGCTACTTGGGATGCTGCTAAAATATTAAATGCCAGGAATGCATCGGATAGAAAGATATGGACGATTGCAAATATTTATGGCATCGATACAAGTTTAAATAATTTTGTATCATCCAATTCTGCGGATCTGGAATTTTTATTATGGAAATACGCCGCTGAAGACCCAACAGATACCGAAGTTAAAAATTTGATTAATTTTGTAAGAGGGGTCGATGTTTACAATGAAGTAACAGAATCGGATGAGCAGACA
>DUBF01000063.1:3208-3541 GCA_012960465.1 Rhodospirillales bacterium
GGTTCTTGTCGCACAAGGAAACAAGTTGTCTATGTTGGTGCAAATGATGGATTATTGCATGCATTCAATTCCAAGAACGGTGAAGAAATGTGGGCGTTTATGCCTCCCATGAAACTGAGAGATATTAGAAAGATTATTTCAAACAAGGATAAAGAAAGTCATTCGATTTATGGCGTTGATGGGTCTCCAATTATTAAAGACGTTTATTACAATGAAAAGTGGCGTACAGTTCTACTCGCGGGTTTGGGGCGAGGCGGGGGTGGATATTTTGCTCTAGATGTTACCGACCCGGATACTCCATCATTCTTGTTTGCTTTTAGGAATGATCTTGTC
>DUBF01000063.1:3644-5231 GCA_012960465.1 Rhodospirillales bacterium
GATTTTGCCAAGGATTTCGAATATGACTATTCGAAGATAGGTGATTCGACTTCAACCCCTCAAATTCTACTTATCCCTTACAATAATACACAAAAGTGGGTCGCGGTATTTGGGGCTGGATTTAATGCTGGCGTTAATAACACATATGGCTCGAGTATTTATGTCATTGATCTGGAAAATGACGGTAAGGTTTTACAGCGTATCGATATCTCCGATACAGGAAATAATGATATAGCAAATTCTATACCCGCAGCAGTACTAGCTATTACACCAGATAGTACGCCTAGTGCAGCCTATAAAGGTGCGATGATCTATTTCGCAGATCTAGAAAGTAGTTTATGGAAATTAAATCTAACAGATCAAGGGACATTGTTTGATACTACGCAAATTTTTAGCGCAGAGTCATCCTTTGCTAATGATCGGATGGAATTTTTTCAAACCACTGCATCAATCGATAGTGCCGCTAAGTTATGGCTTTACTATGGCACAGGTAACCAGCAGAAATTACAGAGAATGTCTTCTTCTATTGAAAATAGGATCTACGGTATTAAAGGTCTTGATTATCCACAATTTGCAGCCGTTAAAAACCTATCCACGATTAAACAACTTAAAGATACCACCCTTACTAGCGCTTCATGCCCATCGGACGCAGATCTGGGTTGGTATGTTAATCTTGATAAGAATGAAAAAATAACGGGTCAATTGGCAATTTTTAATGAAACCATCTTTGCCTCCCGCTATATTCCTAATGATCAAGACGTTTGTAGTGTCGGTAATGGAGTACTGTCTGAACATGACTTTATGTGTGGTAATGTTTTACGTAAGAACAAGTTAGGCGAAGGTATTCCAACAGGTGCTGTTGCTTATAAAGGGAAGATTTATCTTGGTATTAGTGGCGACGCATCGGGCGAAATCAAAGATAAGGACGGAATAATCGGCCAAAGAAAGAAAAATCTCGTTGTATTGAATCCAACAAAAGGGCTTACAGTCAAAGATGCCGTTAGTTTAGAATCTTGGCGTGAAATATGGTGAAAATTAACAATCCTGTGGGCAGAAGTGAGACAGGGGCGCATCGGCCCGAGACCGGGTTTAAGGCCACCTTGGTTTGTAAGCCGCCCAATTAACCCAATAACCAGTCGACCTTTCATGTTTGGAGCCGCTGATCAGCGGTTTGATTAGTGGAGAGGTTGCCATGGGGAATACAACCAGATCTGGTACTACGGGTGACCCCTTAGTGGGTCAAATGACTTATAACTTCTCAACCAATATCTGGACTACAAAAAGTGGCCAGAGATTTGACCGCAAAGGGAATCGTGTTAAATAGGATGCTTACCTAATTTGCTGGGTTATATTCAATAATACGTTAATTAGGCTTTGTTATTAATGGTTCTACCGAGAGAGATGATAATGAAAAAGTGCCCTTTCTGCGCCGAAGATATTCAAGACAACGCGATAAAGTGTAAACACTGCGGTGAGTTTCTGAATACCACCATCCCCCCACGCTTTTCAGAAGAAAAGATTCAATGGTATTTCCGAAAACCCTTTATTATCATCGCATTCTGCTCTGTGGGGCCTCTGGCGTTGCCC
>DUBF01000064.1 GCA_012960465.1 Rhodospirillales bacterium
AGCCGTTTCAATAATTCCGGGGTAATCAACGCCGCCATGGCCTCGGGATCAACCGGGCCGAATGCTCACCGGCAACGGGCAAAATGGCAAGGCCAAGCGTCGGCTGGAAATACAGCACATAGGCGAACCAGATTTCAGCAAGAAAAAAGCCTAGTTAAAATAACCCTCAATTAATTCGTGTGTATATGCTAGTTCTGAATTTTAACCGGCACGCCTCCTCGCCACTACAACCTCAATGTAAAATGTTTTGATTCCCGAAATGATTGTCTCATTTTTCACATCGGCACAGGGGTTGCTGCCACTAGATGCTGGTGTCATAGGTAAGTAACATAAATGATATACGATTGCAAGCATCACCGTAAATAGCGATTATGAGAAAAAACAATCATCAGAAGCCTCTAACCGCAGAATGATCACTAAGGCATGACACAAGTGAGCAGAATATTTCCAAGTCTGTAATATTAGTCTCTAATTTATTTGTCTTTTTATACTTATGTACTAGTTTTTTCACTGCAGGTCGTAAAGAAATTTCGACTATCCAAATTTTATGAGCAAAATAAATAATAATTTTTTAATTAAAAATGATGTTGGTAGAGAATATCATCTGAAGAATTTGATGGCACTTTCCTCACGAATATCAGAGGTGGAATATTTTATATTTTTTGGTACTTTGCTTGGTTATTGCCGTGAAGGTAATTTGAATAAAATGGATGACGATATAGATTTTTATGTCAATATCGGAGATCGTAATAAAATCATTATTATCCTAGAGAGCCTGGGTTTTAAAGGTAATATATGTACTGAATATTTCATACAAGCATCCAGAAGCATTGAAGGTGTTTATGCTTTTGTAGATTTCTATTTTTACGAAGATTATCCAGATAGAGATTATTTGATTGAGAGATGGAATTTCAAATACTCCCCTAATGACGCATCCACCCACCTCCATATCCCAAAGAAGATTATTTTCCCAATTAGACAGGGAACGATAAATAACATCAAAATCAATATTCCGAATGATGTAAAATCATGTTGCCATTATTTATATGGTGATCATTATAACACTCCCCTGATAAAAGGATCTGATTATTCGACAAAAATTGTTAACAACAAACCAACAACCATACTTAATGATGACACTATAAATTTCATTAGAGCAAAAATCCCTATTTTCATAATAGTAAAAGATCAATTTGATAAGCTAGTAGAGACAATAAAATATTTTCATTCTACTATTGAAGCCCCTCTCATAATATTTATTCACGATCACAAAACCACTGACAAGAAAATCATTAACTTTTTAGAAGATTTAGAAGAGAACGGTAATAAGATATATTGGCAACAAAACTGTGACAAGAGATCAGTACAGATTATTATTGACGCTTGGCTGCAGAACAATGATAATACTATACATTATTTCATAACAGATTCAATTACAAGTTACATCAAACCTGTAAACCGGTTATAAGTTAATCTATTGCCTTTGATTTATAGTATAGATTAATTGGCTAATAAGCTTATTACCGTCTCTTCCATTGCTGAACATGAGGCACGAAAAAGGCAATTAACGTAAACTATTACCTTGATATCATTGTCTGCTTGGCATAATTTCAATATACCGTCATCATGATGAGACAATGAAATTATTAACGGAACTCTACGCCTTAATTTTTTGTACCGTACAGAAAAATCTGTAACTTCTTCTATTGATGGCCTCTCTGTATGTATCATTATACCATTGGCACCAGCGTTAATATAGCTCATTGCCTCATCTATATACTTTTTACTACCTTTAACTGAGCCGTTTAAATCAACTTTCGGGATAACCAAAAAATTCTTTGAAAATCTTGTTTGTAGGACGGTTTGGATTTTTTGAGTTATTGATTCTACATAGTTAAGCTTAATGCCATTCTGCAATATTTTATTATTATTCACCTTCTGATTATTGCCCAAAATTACAGCTGAAACGCCTAACCTCTCAAGAGATCGAATAATCACCTTAAATTTATTATTGTTTGAACATGAGGATTCATCAAATAAAATGGGTTTTGTGGTGCACTCCACAATTTGATTTAACATTGATGTTCTGGTACTAAAGTCAATTTCATCGATATTTTTTCCCCCATTTGCTAAGCTCTCTGTTTGTGAGTTTAGATAAATACCATCAAATTCCTCAATTTTGCTCTTTGACTTAACTTTTGTATTTTCCACTATCAAACTTGATATACCATTGTGTACTTCAGTAATACGCACTAAATCTTTGGCATTTAATACCCTTGAAAAAGTTTGCTGTCTTATCTCAGGAGTAGCACCTATTTCTTTGATGGCAAAATTTAACGATGTGGATGATATCCCTTTAGTATATGGTATTTCTATTAGCTTCCCGCCCCATTTTAATAATTCCGATTGCACTTGTAACCTGACATTGCATTGTATGCCTTCCTTCCAATCATCCCCGTGTACCACGTAATTAGGTTTGTATTTTCTTAAGTTAGGGATATAATCTAGTGTTTTTTGGCATACAACCCTGTCAACGTTTTTTATGTTTTCTACAATTTGCTTCCTGACTTCATAAGGCATAAAAGGCAAA
This sequence comes from Rhodospirillales bacterium, assembly GCA_012960465.1. Classification (GTDB taxonomy): domain Bacteria; phylum Pseudomonadota; class Alphaproteobacteria; order Rhodospirillales; family UBA2165; genus TMED23. The sequence goes on from DUBF01000064.1 coordinate 2,591, forward strand.
CGTTTATAGCTTGCAATTGCGGCATCCGTTAACAATCCTAATGTGACACTTCCTAATTGCGCACCCTTCTTTATAATATTTAAATGCCCAGGGTGCACCAAATCGGCACTCATACCGATATACACTGTTTTTTTATTATTACTCATATTAAATTGGCCGGTATTCAAGCAAGCTCGACAAAACCGATTTTGTTGCATGTACGATGCCGGTATTTACAATCATTTTATCCGATCTAGTAGATATGCTGTTTGTTTCTTCCAAGACCAATCCCGCATGAACTTGGCCGACTGCTCACCCCGGCGCTTGGCTTCCCGGCGATCCGTATAAACCCGCTCGAGATTCTCTACGACTTCGGCTACGTCCGACTCGCCCCAATCTTTTGTATTTGTAAAACTCGTCACTTCCGACTGCTTAAGTAGGGGATAGCAGTTATCCTCATTGATTAAATCCATGTGACCGGTATTCGCCGAGAGGATACAGGGGATTCCACTCGCCATCGCCTCCATGGCAACCAAATTGGTGCCGCCTTCGCAACGATTCGGGAAAAGGGCAACATCGGCTTGTGCAAATACTTCGGGCATCAGTTGATTCGCCACCAATCCGTGGTCGTGAAAGTTTTCGCTCGGGATACCATTATTACTGGCCCATTCGGTGATCCCCCAGTCTCCGTCCGGATTCTTTTGGGGAACACCCTCCACCTTTCCAGCTTCAACGATTCCATTCATTGCTTTAGGCCATGGATTGTGCCAAGTCGTTGCCAACACTGCATCAGGGTGTGTTTTTAAAAATTCACGGAATGCGGCGATAACAATGTCCTGCCCCTTTCTGAATTCTAGTTTTCCGCCCGAGAAAATCACAAATCGTTCTTGTTGAGATTTCGAGCGTGGCTGAAACAGTTCCAAATCAACCCCCTGCAGAAAAGTATCCACGTTGGCCAAGCCATGTTGCTTCAGCACAGTTGAGTTCCAGGTCGAACCTCCGAAAATGATATCGAATTTCTTGGCGTTGTTGGTTGTAAATCCACTGGGAGAGCTGAACTCAAAGAATACAACTGCGAAATTTCGGGAACCGACACGCTCCGGCACGCCGGGATACGGCATGTCCTCTTCGTGAATCTCGTTCCCAACCGAATGAATCACGGGAAAATCACAAATCAGGCGACCTTCCTGCGCTTGGCCAAGCGCTTTCGCCACCTCTTGTTCCCTGCGCTGGAGTTTGGCAACCAGTGGTTCAAACACCTCACTGGAATACTCTAGTTGTGCTGAAGGGAGTAAAGGTACTGCTTTAAACCGACCATCCAGATCCATAATACGGGCCATGTTCAAACCTGCAATTCCCCAACCTGAAGAAAGACTGAGCTGCCAATTGAGCCCAAGCCAAGTGGGGCTATCTAGTTCGACTGTCCCGTTCATCGATTCTGAATCGTCTGGTGTATCCGCTCAATTAACGGTTCAGTTCTTTTTTCCCAAGTCCAATCCCCCCTGAACTTAGCCCCTTGTGCCCCTCGCATGTTTGCTTCATCACGATCCTGATAAACTCTTTCCAGAGCATCCACCAATTCATCGACATTGCTTTCCCTCCAATCCTCTTTTCCTGTAAGGTTTTGAGTGGTCAGTTGTGTCTGTTCAAGAAGTGGATAACAATTATCCTCCGTCATCAGATCCAGATGCCCCGTGTTGGCTGAAAGGATACAGGGCACCCCGCTTGCCATCGCTTCCATGGCAACCATGTTGGTTCCTCCCTCACAGCGACTGGCAAAAACGGCAACGGAGGCCTGACTGTAAAGCTCTGGCATCGATTCGTTTGGAACCGTTCCAAAATCAACAATTTGCGAAGGTGAAATCCCGTTTCGAATAGCCCATTCTTCAATCCTCTGGCAACCGTTTTCATCGACATCAATGTCTCCATCAACGTATCCGGTATTTACCAAATCATTAGTGGAGATGCCCCAAGGATTTTGCCAAACGGTTGCCAATACGGCCTCAGAATGTCGTTTGGCAAACTGCCTAAATGCCGCCACCACAATGTCCTGCCCTTTGCGGTATTCCAGCTTCCCACCGGAAAAAACGATGAACCGGTTCTGATTCTTTTTCCGCCTCGGGTAAAATAAACCTGAATCGACTCCATGAAGAAAAAGATCCGTGTTCGGCACGCCGTGTTCCTTCAAAACTTCCTGGTTCCACCTGCACCCACCAAAGACCAACTCGAACTTGGCAGCATTCTCCAAGGTAAACTCGTTCGACAGATCGTACTCGAACACGCAAATAGCGTAATTGACCGATCCCTCACTATCGACTTCCCGTTGCTTGGGCAATCCCTCCATGTGGATGTTGTTCCCCAGAGAGTGCAACACGGGAAACTCACACCCCAAGGTGCCGGACTGGCCCGCATCAAACATCTGCCTTACTTGATGAACCCTCGCATTCAGTTGGTTGACCATTGGCTCAAACTCGGACCTCTGGCAATCGATTGGCTCGGCCTGGGCCAGGGGCACCGGTTTAAATCGGCCATCCAATTCCATGGCCCGGGCGACATTCAGCCCCAAAACTCCCCAGCCTGTCGATAGCCCAAGCTGCCAGTTGAGCCCGAGCCAGCTATTGGACGCGTTGCCGTTCATGTCATTTGTGT
>DUBF01000065.1 GCA_012960465.1 Rhodospirillales bacterium
GAAATTTATACGACCCGGCATTAATGGAGCGCTTAGGGATTACTTATTATGGCATTGGCCGCGGTGCCAAAGTCCCTTAACTGTTCTATTTTCTTTATTCAGCATCACCCATAAAGAGGGCAATAATTGTATTGCGTCTGTCCCCAACAGAAGCACACTAAACGTTTATACCTAACTCATGGGTACGGGCATTTTTTTATGTACTCAAGTATTTGATCAGTTTGTCTAGGTCATAGATGCAGCTCAGTCTATAGTGGTACAGCCTGCGCCTGAAAAAGGGTGGGTTTGTCTTTCCATCATGACGTATGAGCTCGGTATGTTATTATAAGAAAAAATTTTAAGGATATTATTGAAATATGGATCAGCTTCTTCAAGAATCAATGCGAGATTTTAATATCGTCCCAACGGTCGTTGCTATTGATGTTATGTTTTCCATTTTAATGGCTAGTTTTTTTAATGTGATTCTTGCTAAGTTTTACATTATTACTCATGGTGGATACTCATACTCTCGTTCGTTTGTGCACTCGATTGTTTTAGTGGGGCTGACGATTGCCTTGATCATGGTGATTATTGGTTCAAATATTGCCCGTGCGTTTGCTTTGGTCGGTGCGATGTCGATCGTTCGTTTCAGAAATCCAGTCAAGGATTCCAGGGATTTGGTCTTTGTGTTTGCCGCCATTGCAATTGGAATGGCTTGTGGCACTCAATTTTACCAATATGCAGCGATTTTCCTGTTTGTTTTTTGTTTGCTGCTGGTATCATTCAAATACTTTGGCTTTGGTGATTTAGCGCACTTGAGTTATGTGGTTAAGCTTCGTATCAAAAAAGATAAGCGTGCTTCACTGAATAAGGTTTTGAAGAAGTACGCAGCCCAGCACGCCATAATTGCCATTGAAAAAATGCATGAAGATGATGCCGAGGAAAGCATTATTTTTGAATTTGAGCTTAAGCGTAAGTTGACCTATGATAATTTTCTAGATGAAATTGAGGAAGAAGTTTCCCCGCTTTCGTTAAGTCTTCTTGTTGGAGAAGGCAACATCAGTGCTTAACGTTGAGTAGTGAATAATCATTCGCATTTATTCTAGTGAGAGGATCGACTAATTAAAAGGAAGCTGGCCCGTTTCGCAGTGCTAATCATGTTGGCGCTATTCGTAACTCTGATGGTGGGTTCATATTCGAACTTGATGCGCTACAGGTTTGGGATAACCAACCCCAACGACCCTTTGCCAAGGAAGGCCCTTATTGCCATCGCTTCGGTTTATGATGCAGGGTTGATGGTTGTAAACGCTTTGGGTGTTTCCTTAGATGACACTCCGATCCGTCTGAATAGTCCTCTTAAAGATGTGCGTTTAAGATTTGAGGTCAATGCCATTAAGGAAATGGCGAGCAATCTGCCGAGTTCTGCAAAAGCCAAATATTATGACGGGAAAATGCAATACCCCGATGGCTCATGGCAGAATATTTCTTTTCGTTTCCGTGGGCGCAGTATCTGGCATTGGCATCCGGATAAACCTTCTCTACGATTAAAGCTCCGTCGCTCGCTGCCCCTGAATCTTCAGCGGCATATCAATTTGGTCAATCCTGAAGATTTGACCATGGTTGCAAATTATTATGGTGAATTGCTTGGTCAGCGGTTGGGCGTTTTGACTCATAAAACGGAGATGGTTCGCGTGTTTGTCAACAATTCCTACTTCGGTGTTTATCAGATGACTACGCGTGAAGATGAGAATATGTTGCGGGCCAATGGCCGCATGCCAGGGCCTATTTTTATCGGCGACCATCTAGGCGAGGTATGGGAGGCGTCACAATTTGAAAAGGCGGGTGATTTGGATGTGCTGGACAGCATTGACCCTATGTCATCGGTCATTGAGGCTATTTATGAGTCTCCCTCGCCAGAACGATACTTGAAGCTGTGGTCTTTCATGGACCGTGATAAGATGGCTTGTTGGATCGCTTTGTTGAATTTGTCCGGCGGTATTCATACCGACTATAGTCATAATCATTCATATTATTTCGATCCTACTACTGGAAAACTGGAACCTTTGGTATCGGATATCTTGGCAATTGGGACAATGCTATATCCTGGGGCACGTGATCGCCTCACCAAGGCCTACAAACCAGACCATAAGGTGCCGATCAATGAAAGGCTGCACCCGCTGCTTGATACCGCTTTACGAGATCCTATTTTTTACGATCAGCGCAACCAGAAGCTGTATAAAGCCCTCGTGGGAGAAGCTTCGACGGAATCTCAGCACGCTTTGCTGGCAGGTATATATGATGCCATTGATGAAGATGTGAAAGCCGACCGGAAAAAAGCTTTCGTGATGGAATTGTTTGTCGGTCATTTTCGTATGCCCTATGCCAATAGGCAGTACGAGGAAGGTAAGCGAGAAGCGTTCAAGTGGGTGTCGGATAGAAATTCATTTCTCATTGCGGAACTTGAAAAATCAAATGTGTTTGTTCAATTATCCCAAGATGAAAATGGAGATATTCTGGCTCAAGTATCTATTGACGGGCATGCGGCCGCTGATATTGATTTAACGGGCTTCTCCGGTGGCATCATAAATAAGGACAAGAATTTAAATGGCGATTTTCAAGCTGTTACCGAGACAAAGTTACGTCTTTATCCCGGGCTGAAGGAAGTTCATGATTATTATTATGAACAAGTAAAAGCCCCGCGTGTGCCAGAGCACTTTTTGTTTCCGGGGGCTCAGAATTATTTATTTCGTTTCTCAGGGTTGCAATCGGATTTAATTGAGAAGGAACTGAGTGGTGCTTTCGTCAACGCTGTAACTGGTCGCAAACTTACGCCGGAAATCGTGACGGTAGAGGGCATCGACCCTAGCGCCATAACTTATAATACCGTGTCACAGCATGCTTGGTCGTTTCCGGAACCGAGCATAATGGATATCGTATTAGGGCCCGGAATTGTGGATATTTTAGAAACGATTGAAAGCGATTATGGTCAGATTATTCGAGTGATGCCTGGTACTACGCTACGTTTGGCTCCAGATGTTTCTATCATTTCCAAAGGGCCATTGAAGATGGTCGGTGATGTTAATGCACCCATAAAGGTTAAGCGTCTGGATCTTAAGAAGGCGTGGGGAGTTATTGCGGTACAGGGGGAATTGTCTTCAGGTAGTCGTATTAAAGAATCTGAAATAGTAGGGGGTAGCATCGCAACGGCTCTAAATATCAACTATTCAGGCATGGTGTCATTCCACTGGTCGGGTGACGTAAAGGTCGAGTCTTCTCATATTCGAGGTAATGTATTAGGGGATGACACCTTACATATTGTCCATGGTGATGCAGTCCTTACAAATATTGAATTATCTGATTGTTTCGGTGATTGCATTGATTTCGATTATGCAGATGTAACGGTGGATGGCCTACGCATCCGCAATGCAGGGAATGACGCACTGGATTTTATGACGTCACATGCCCATGTCGTAGGCGCAGATATGGACGGTATTGGTGATAAGGGCGTCTCTGGCGGTGAAGGAAGCAAGATTGAGTTAATTGATGTACGGATAGCCAATGCAGTTATCGGTGTCGGTGTAAAAGATGAAAGTATCCTAAGTATCCGCAATAGTCATATGGCGTCAAATGAAGTAGCGATTGATGTTTATAAGAAAAACTGGCGCTACACTGGATCCGGTCGCGTTCACGTTTACAACACAGAGTGGGACGGCAACCAGGTTGATATTCGAGTTTTAGATGGTGGTGAGGTCGAGGTCTTTGACGGGCAAAAACCAGAATCTCTGATCGAAGATTTAGGCAAGATAACCATCTATTAAAAGGTCTATATATGCTGCACCGTACATTCACAAACCGTTATGAAATAAAATATCTAACTACTCACGCACAGGCTAAAAGGTTACGTGATATGGTTGGTGATATTTTTGTCGTAGATGAAAATGCTGGCGGCATGCCAGGCTATTACAATTACTCAATTTATTTTGATTCGCCGCGTTATTACTTTTATAGAGAAAAACAAGAAGGTTTGATCGATAGAATGAAGCCTCGCCTTAGAGCGCACTTGCCAGCGCTGGACGCGATACCCGACCAGTGGTTTTTAGAATTAAAAGGGCGTCACGACAGGACTGTGCAAAAACGCAGGGTAGCGGTCACGCATGAAACAGCCCAAGGTCTAGTGAGCGGTGATAGCCATGTTGAGAACGATAAACATGAAACATTGCTTGATTTTGAATATATGTGGACCAGACTTGGATTACGTCCCGCCGTTTCGGTTCTTTATTACCGAGAGGCGTTTAATAGCCATTTTTTTTCCAATGTACGTATTACCTTCGATTATCGAATTAGTGGCAGCTTAGATTTTTCTTTGGGTGGCTGTAGCGATCGATTGGATTTTATTAACTCGCCAGAGGATGTGCTTGTAGAATTGAAATATAACGGTTCTATTCCTCGCCTTGTGTTGGAGATGTTTCGCCGAAATGAAATGCAACAGGTCACATTTTCAAAATATGCGCTTTGTTTGGAAGCCTGTATCGATAGACTGCCTGGTGTTTCAGGCTATAAGAAAAACGCTTTGAAGCAAAGTTGGTAGTCGTCAATTTCAAGGAATTCTGGATTAATTTTCTAGGGACTGGTCAACATTAATGGGATTGTTCTTGTTTTATCGTACCAATACCGTACCTTAAAAGTATATATGATCCGAGGAGAGGATTTCAGGAAATAAGGTAGGTCTTTAGGGCTATGGTTGACTTGTGGTTGAAGCGTATTAAAATAAGTTTGTGCCCAAAAATGTGCCTCATTGAAATATCAGTTTCCTATTCCTAGGGCTTTAGAAAGGAAGAAATGCGATGAATCGAGTTACAATCGTATGACCTAGTGTAATAGCAAAGACCATTCATTGGCTATGTAAGCCGTGAAAAAATAAGGGAGCACTAATAGAAAAAATTGTCACGCTTTTGATTCTATTTGCTGGCTGTAAAGCCATGACCTGAACTACAAAACTGCGTATATTAAACTATTTGCTAGGACAGCCGGACGTGAACGGATAAATTTACACCTTTTTGAATACATAGAGCAAACCAAATTATTAACAACGTAATGACTTTGATACTTATAATAACGAACACCCGCACTTAGCAATTGG
>DUBF01000066.1:0-1872 GCA_012960465.1 Rhodospirillales bacterium
GCGCACCATGGCGGGGGTTCCTCCCGAGGTGCAACGCGTCATCCACGGCGCCGACCCCATCACCCAGCTGCTCTAAATGCTCCAATGTTACTTTGAGCTTGATGTCGTCAAACCTGATCATCTGACTTTTTATTGTCATAAAGAAATTGCAAAAGTCATGCGCCGAACGTGTTGCATGTGGATGACCTGTTGTGTCGTTTAGTAAAGCTGCAAACCGGGTCCTGATCAAAGAAAACACTTCAGAGAATAATTCATTTCCACAAGTTGAGCTGCAAGAGCTAGAGGGAAGGTTGGTTGGCTCTGATTACCTGACGAAGGTTATCTTTCCTCGTCTATTACTACTCATTGTTATCAGAATGAACTTGATGCGCCGGATAAAGTTCGAAATACGAACCGAGTTACAACCAGTTCTATCACCTGCAATCACCTGTAAGAATAATTTCAGCCTTGGCATCCGGTTCTGGCTACTCCCTACTATCCAACCTGATAATCTACCACTACTATCAGCATCTCAAAAACGGAAAAAGACCTTCTCAATCGACCGTCTTTAAGTTTCTATTTTTTAGCGCTTTTATCAGGGCGCTTGAATGTATAGAATTTTTCGTGTTTTGTTTTAAATATGCATCCGACATCTTGGATAAGTCTATTCCATCTATAAAAAAAGATTCCGGATTTTGATCTTCATTGTACCACTGCAAAAAGGTTTTCAATTCACCATCGGGATCATTGATCTGAATCGGTTTCAGCCCTTTTTGCTTACTCATGAAAAATTCGGATAATGATAGTACCGAGTCCGGCGATAGCTTCATAAAGTAGTCATCAGGGAAATGGTTTATATGAATTACTTGTCTTGAATGGTTATAGAGAAACTTCTTGCCACCTTCAATAAAAGCAATACTTCTCTGCCAAGGTGCGACTTCAGACCGATTGTGGATGGGGCCGAGAATGGCTTTCTTGGAGGCGGTATCCCATATTCTCACTGTTCCAGAATCGGTTACAGTCAAAATTATGTTTTTATTGGAGTCAGGGTGCTCTTTAATAAGTTCAACCCTGTCCTCATGCTTTAAAGAAAATAACGGGGAATCAGTTTTACTGTTTAAATTCCAGTATCGAACATATAAATCACTCGAACCCGTGTAAACCGCATTTTCATAGTTTGAGAACGTAATACTTCTAACTGCATATGTATGTTCCAAGGTATTTAAATGCTGCCCTGATTGCGTGTCCCATATTTTTACGATGTTTTTATCTCCGCCTACGATTGTAGCAGCAGCTATTTTCTTACTGTCAGGTGAGAACACGACCTTACCTCCAAATCCAAATTTATACTTTAGTGTTTTTGGTCTTTGAAATTCTACATCAACGTCAAAAAGCTTTGAAGTGCCATCCTGTGAAACACTCGCGAGGTACTTTGAGTTTGGTGAAAAAACCAATTCCCAAATAATATTACTGTGTCTACCAATTATTTTAGCAGGATTTTTGCCCTCAATATCAATTATTTTAATTGTATCTTCGTCCTCAACGGAATAGGCGATATATTTTCCATTTGGTGAAACTTCAATCCAAGTAATTATCTTATCTGGTTCGGTTGCTTTGAAGTGGTAATCATGAAGTTTCTCAAGAGACTTAGAGTCCCAAACAGAAATGCCATCCCAACTATTTACTCCGTTTTCATGAATTGCTACAATTTTCTTGTCATTGTCGACAATTCGTAATTTTCCAATTTTATTTGTTGTGTTAATGACTCGAGGCTCCAAGTATTGGCTTGATTTATCCCATCTTTTCAAAATGCCGCTCATGTCTCCTGTAATGATAAATTGCCCGTTGGTTGAAACACTTGCCGATGTAATCGGATTGTCATGACTAAGGTCA
>DUBF01000066.1:1923-5098 GCA_012960465.1 Rhodospirillales bacterium
CATTTGTGAATCTCGCCATTTAATAATCCTGCAGTTACTTTGGTTCCGTCATGACTGAATCTTATGTCCAATATGGTGTCTTTTGTGTAAAAGGGCGGGGTCAAGATTTTGCCGGTATCAGCATTCCATATTGAAATGCTGTTGTTGTCAGTCGTTGTAATAACTTTAGAATCATCTTCACTGAATTTTGCCCACCAGGCAAAAACATCATGTTGCATTACAGGACTTAACAATTCGCCTGTTTTCAAATCCCAAATATATGCTGTTTTATCAAGCGAAGCAGTGACAAGCTTTTCGTTGTTAGTGCTCACATCCAATCCGATAATAATACGTTTATGAACCGTTTTGTTTTCCCAAATTTTATTTTCCAAACCGCCTTTATAAACTATAATACGACCTAAGGAAAATCCGCCTATCCCCAAAATAAAATAACGCCCGTCGTTGCTGAAAATTGCATTAGGATAATGACCATCAGTCTCTGGTTGATCAATCGTTGTGACATAATCTTTATTGCGTATTTCGTGTAATTTCCCAATGCCGTCTCGCTGACTAAATGCAATAATATTATTTGATGTTGGATTCGAAAATATTCTTTTGAATTGTTGTCCGTTGATTTTTAATATCAAATCTACGTTTAATGTTTTAACTGAAATACTTTTTAATACACCGCCTCTACTTCCGGTGTATAACATCGTATTATCGCCCGAAAAAGCCCCACAATCCACTGGTTGATCTGTGATTATGCTAGTTAGTACTTTCTTGTTAAGTAAATCGTATATTTTAACAAAATTATCTCCGTTTGATCTACCTCCTGCTGCAGCAAGGCTTTCATCGTCGGATATAACTGAAAAATTAAGTTGCTCATACTTTTCGTTAAATAATATTTTATCAGGCTCAGTTAAGTCTAATATTTTCAATTGTGAGCTCTGACCGCTGTTGTTAATGCATATCGAGTAGTTGGAGTTCTTACTTATCTTTAAGCCTCGCATATTATTTAAATCTAGATCCATTCCAGCATTACTAAAAATCCCTAAATGTTTGGGGTAATGATGAGTGGTTACTATAGTTCCAAGTTTGGTGATAATGCTCGAATCTTTTCTTGATTTACTATATGTATCCAAAAGTAATTCAATTGCACGGTCAGGTCTATCTTGGTCAAGGAATTGGTTTGCTGTTTCAAAATTGATATCAACCAGCCTTTGATTGGCATTTTTTTCGGACTTGGTCGCTTCCATTGCCATATAAGCGGCCAGAATGGCTAAGGCTAAGACGAAGACGGCAAAGACTTTGTTGCGCTTGGCTGATTTTCGCTGGATATCGGCGCGTTCTTTTTCGGCCTTGGCCAAAGCCTTGGCCTGTTCGAGTTCGTGTTTGTGGGCTTCCTCCTTGGCTTTTTCATCGGCTTCCTTTTGGGTTTGGCTGTCTTTGAGGAATTTCATGGCCCCGTGAAAATCTCCCGAGTAGCGGCTGGCCCAGCGTTCGTTGGGGTGATGTTCTTCGCGCCACGTGATGGCGATCCTCAAGTCGGGATCGTGATACAGCCCGGCTTCACCGGAGGCGTGCAGTGCGGATGTTTCGGCCACGCGCCGATAGATGCGGGCGGATTGTGATTCATCGTCGACCCAGCCTCGGAGTCTCTCCCAGACGCGCATCAGGCTCTCATGGGAAATGTCGATGACGGTGTCGATGTGTACCTGGGTGTGTTCGAGCGGCATGATGAACGACCGGTTGTTCGTCCGGAAATCATCGATCACCTTCATCAGAGCCTGTTCGTCGCCGCCGACGATCTCGACCAAGTCTGAGAATGGCAGGGGCCGCCGAATGCCGCGTCCGTCATTGCCGCGTTCAGTGATGGACTTGAACATGCGTTCACAGATCTTGCGGTGGTGATCGTCTGGAAGCTGATTGTGGGCTTCGTCGGCGTGGCGTGACAGGGCTTCCTTCATGGTGCCGATGGCGCGGTAATGTTCCACGTCCAGCGGTTTGTCTTTGGCCTCGGTGTGTTGTTCCCAGTATTCCCATGTGCGCATGAGGGAGTGCTGGAGGATGGGCAACTGGTCGGGGTCGTCCCCGATGTCGTTGAGGAGTTGCTGCACCAGGCGCGGGGACATTTCGCCACCGCCCACTTTGGCCGGGCCTTCGATGGCGAGGGCGCGTTGGCGGCGGTTCAGGCGTGGGATGAGGTATTCGCCCTCGTTGACCGCCTCGGCGAGGCTTTTGAACTCGGCGCAGTCCCCGAGAAAATCGGAGCGCATGGTGAGGATCACGTAGATGGGTAGTTCCTCCTGCCAACTGGCTTCGAGGATCAGTTCGATAAAGTCGGCTGCCTCCTCGCTGGCCTTGGAGCCGCTCTGCCTAAAGCGGAATATTTCCTCAAATTGGTCGACGAGGATCAACAGGTTGGTCCCCGGTTCGATGTCGGACCGCCGGTAGGCCTCCAGCAGGCCGAGCCCGCTGCGGCTGAGCATGGTGCGCAGCAGCTGCACCTGATCCTCCGAGTCATCCTCAAAAATATCTGACTCGACAAGGGAACGGGCGAGGTTGGTGGTGGGATCGCCGCCGGGTCGCATGATGGAGATCTCCCAATTCACGGAGGTTTTGACCATGGTGCCGCCGTAAAGCTGGGGTAGCAGCCCGGCCCGGACGAGGGAGGATTTGCCGCTGCCGGAGGCACCGACCACGGCAAGAAAACGGGTGTTACCGAGCCGTTCGAGCAGTTGGCCGGTCTGTTCCTCGCGGCCGAAGAAGAGATGGCTTTCCTCAAGTTGAAAGGGGCGCAGGCCGGGGAAGGGGTTGCTCATGGTCGTGTGCGGGTCAGGTTTTTAAAATGGAGTTGATAAATGGGTCAAGAGCGGCGAGTTGGGCGGTGTCGGATACCTGCAGCACCTCGGCTTGGTGAGTGCGAAAACGCTCCTTGTGCCTGTGTTCCGGTGGGGCGACGAGAACCAGTTTGTGTTCCACTGGGGTTTTCCTCCCGTGACCGGGCGATTGCAGGACGTTGAGCAGTTTCATTTTCACCCATGACCGGTTGGCGGAGCCAAAGTAAACGATCACCGAGTCGCAGGAGTTGAGGTTTTGCCGGTGCGCCTCGGCGATTTGGCTTTCGGTTCCCTCGATTTCCGGCGCGACAACCTCAAGGCCCTTGTTGAACAGGTAATCTTCAACCGGTGCCGCG
>DUBF01000067.1 GCA_012960465.1 Rhodospirillales bacterium
GCCTTTCCTTCACACACACAAAAACAAATCGACAAATATACGGCTTGTTCTCCTCTCCTGCCCCTCCTCTTCTTTTCTAGCGTTCTGCTACAACCCGTTACAACCCAGTACAACCCACTCTACAACCCGTTGGACAGTTGTACTACCCGTGCAACTACGACAGGGATGCTAGAGAGAAAAACACTTGGTGATATTATTGAAGCACTTGAGCCGCTAAAGTTGAAAGCTCCATCTCCTCTTCTCTCAAAGTCTGAGGAAAATATATTGAGTTTGCCGTTGGCAAATAGATGGACAAGATATTTTGCTCGAATATTTGATATTTACTGGCAAGTAGGAGTTATATCCATAGTAGCATCGTATATGCTTAGCACCTACTCTGCTGGGTTTGTTGAATGGATAAATGGACCAGTCGATATCCTTTTCGGGATTATGTGTTTGCCGTTTGCTTTAGTTCTTGATGCTTTTATTTACAAAGTAATAGGCAATACCCCCGGCAAAGCTATACTCGGCTTAAGTGTAGCAACGCTGAAAGGCAAGCCACTAGGTCTTGGTCAATATTTGGGTCGTAATTTATTATTATGGGTAAGCGGCCTAGCATTTGGTATACCACTAATAAACCTCATCACATTTGTAAACCAATCAATCAGACTTGGAAAAGGAAAGCAAACAAGCTATGACGAATTAACAGGGTATAGAGTTCATGCAAAGCAATCGGGGTGGTGGAGAATACCTGTTTTTATAATTGTATTTTTTTTCCTATTTTTAGTAACGGCTGTCTTAAATAGGGTTTGGCAAGAGATGCAAGGTGACATGATTCTTAATTTGATCAGAATATCGTAGAGGTAAATATGTTCGCCAAAAAGGGTAGTGTCGTTTAATTCTTGGCCACCCTCCATATTAGCAACCCCCGATTAGATAAATCACCTAGCCTCTTTGGTCGCAATCAGAATAGTAATACGTGAACGTATGTTAGGTGTTAGTGTCTGTTTGATTAGAAATGGTATTTTAGCTAGATAACTGATTGTTTTGGCATTGTTATACGGCGGGTATGGGGCAGATTATTAATATGAGGATACCGTTATGAGTCCGGGTAAATTGATTTACTGGTCTTCTTCTAGATGTAAGACCTCAATACAATCTTTGTTATCGTGAAGTCATCTAATAGGATAAGATAAAGTGCTTTTATGCCATCCCTATAACAAGATTGGCCTTAGCTAATTTATTTCCTCGGAAATAGAATGAAAATTATAAAAAAGGGTATGCTGAATACTGGACGTTATATGAAATGCCAAAAGGATTGACCATGAGCGCACAGCCCTATGCTGGGGACTTAAATGGCGGTAGTCTTCTGTTGGGAGACAGTCGTAAAGTTGCTGAATTGCTCTTAATAGTAAAGAGTCAGGAGCAGTGGAACCTTGAGATTGCCAGCAATAACATTCTACAAAGAAACTCCATTCACACGGCGCTCCGTACGGCAAAGACCATTCGTTCTCGACTTGAACCTTTAGGTCCACAGTATATTGAAGCGGTTGTCGCTTCCTACGATAGAGATTACATACAATTGCTTATGGCAGCATTGATGATTCATTCCCCGATTGTAGTAGATTTTATGCGCGGACCGATGACTGAGACCAGTAGAGTTTACAAAAATGAATTAACACGACCGATGTGGTTCGAGTTTTTTGATGAGCAAGTTCGAAGATACCCAGAACTTACGAAGTATTCAGAAGGTACGATTAAAAAAATGGGGAAAAATATTTTTAGGGCATTGGCTGAAGCTGGGTATATTGAGACACCTAGAAAAAAGAAACTGCAAACGGTGTATGCCTCTGATGATGTAACTGACATTTTGGAACAAATAGATCGCAAAGACATAGCCGCGGCTCTCAATTTTATTTTATGAAAAATTTACAGAACAGATTGAACCAAGTTTTTGAGCGTATTAATGACGAGAAGTTTCTCACCGGTGATACCTTGGGTAATGAGATTGGTTTTTGGGTGTTTGATTATCCCGCTAAACATGAGTTATTAGTTCGTAATCATTTGAAAGATGTTAATGACAAACTCACAAAACGCGGTTATCGGTTTGAACATTTAAATATTTTTGAAATATTAATTGAAATGCTGGAGTCGCGAGATTTGTTTGCCCGTGCTTGTGCTCGTGAAAAACAAGTCGGTGCTGATAAACTGCGTAAGACATTGGCAGGGCCCCTCAGTCAAGATAAGGTTGCACAATATATTGCTGATCAGTTTAAACCCACTGAACTGGATTTTGTGCTGTTATCAGGGCTGGGTAGTGCCTGGCCTTTAGTTCGTGGCCATGAGTTACTCAGCGCACTGCAAGATGTAATGGGGCGTACACCGCTGGTTTTATTTTATCCGGGTGAATACAGCGGCATAGACCTTCATCCCTTCGGAATGATTGAGTCCAAAAACTATTACAGGGCCTTTAAGTTGGTGCCTGACGATGTGAAAAGAATTAAGAATTAAGAATTAAGAATTAAGAATTAAGAATTAAGAATTAAGAATTAAGAATTAAGAATTAAGAATTAAGAGTAGGGAGTTCTCTAAATGAAGATTGAACAGATTTTTACCAAACAGTTGACGCGTGATATTAATGGCGTTGTCAAGGCTGAGCAAAAAGACAGTGACAGTATTTATGTCGAATTGGATGAATACGTCGTAACCCGTGAGCTGGATCGTCACTTCCGCGTTTTCTTTGAGGCTTATGTGCCATCGGTTACTCATGGCGGCGCCGGGATGTCTGGGAAAATAGGCGTTTGGGTTTCCGGCTTTTTTGGCTCAGGTAAATCGCATTTTCTAAAAATACTTTCTTACTTACTTGAGAATAAAACGGTCGAGAAAGATGGTGAGGGACGCCAGGCTTTTGATTTCTTCAAAGATAAGATCAATGACGCCATGCTGCTTGCTGATATTCAGACTGCGGTAAGCAAAGAAACGGACGTGATCTTATTTAATATTGATTCACGTGCCAATACAGACGACAAGGAAAATGCGATTCTTAAAGTTTTCCTTAAAGTTTTTAATGAGCGCGTTGGCTATTGTGCTGACTTTCCTCATATTGCTCACCTTGAACGCGAACTGGACAAAAAAGGCCAGTACCAACCATTCAAAGACAAGTTTGCAGAATTGAGTGGCTCTACTTGGGAACAAGAGCGTGATGCTTATGATTTTTACCGGGATGACATTTCAGGGGCTTTAGCGCATGCCAGTGACCAGTCTTTGGAGTCGGTAAAGATTTGGGTCGAACAATTAGAGAGTAGTTTCCCGTTAGATATTCGAAACTTTTGTAAATGGGTGAATGAATACCTAGACCACAGTGGTGATCGAAATTTAGTGTTCTTAGTGGATGAGGTGGGTCAGTTTATTGGTAAAAACACCCAAATGATGCTCAAGTTACAAACGATTACTGAAGACTTAGGTACCTATTGTGGGGGGCGAGCCTGGGTTGTTGTGACCTCGCAAGCGGATATCGATGCCGCTATCGGAAACATGGATAAGCAAGAGGGTAATGATTTTTCTAAGATTCAAGGCCGGTTTATGACGCGCCTTCAGTTATCGAGCTCTAACACTTCGGAAGTGATTCAAAAACGTCTATTATCCAAAACAGATGCAGCTAGAGAACTATTGATTGAAGTGTTTGCAGATAAAGGTGACATTCTACGCAACCAGCTGAGCTTTGATAAAACCACGACAGCTTCCCTCAAGAGCTACACCGATACGCCCTCTTTTGTTGATAACTACCCCTTTGTGCCGTACCACTACGCTTTGGTCCAAAAAGTGTTTGAGTCTATTCGTACTAAAGGAGCGACCGGTAAGCATTTGGCAATGGGTGAACGTTCGTTACTCGATGCCTTTCAGTTTGCGGCTAAGCAAATGAAAGACTGTGACTTAGACGTACTGATTCCATTTCACAGTTTCTATGCGCCGATTGAGAGCTTTTTAGAGCCTGCGGTTAAACGCACGATTGATCAAGCTTGTGAGTTGGAATCACTCACTGATTTTGATGGCAAGATTCTTAAAACCTTGTTCTTAATTCGCTATGTTGATGTGGTTAAAAGCACACCCGATAATCTAGTGACGCTTTCTATTGATCTTATCGATGCTGATAAGATTGCGCTACGAAAGCAAATTAATGAGAGCCTGACTCGTCTGGAACGTCAGCTTTTGATCGCTCGTAATGGTGATGAGTTCATTTTCTTGACGAATGAAGAGAAAGAAATTGAAAATGAAATTCGGCACACAGAGGTTGAGATATCTGAGGTGTCTAATAAACTCTCAGTGATTGTTTTTGATGGCCTCTTAAAAGCAAACCGTGCCTACCGTTACCCGGTTAATAAGCAGGACTTTGCTATCAGCCGATTCTGTAACGGACACCCTAGGGATGGCGCAAATTTAGAAGATTTGGTCATTAAAGTCATTTCACCTTTGGATCCTCATTTTGAGAGCTTTGCTCATGATCAGTCTTGTATTAATCACACCTTGGAGGCTGACGGTTGTGTGTTAGTAAAACTGGCTGAACATAAGCGGCTTTGGGATGATTTGACCACGTTTATTAAAACAGATCGCTTCCTAAAACAGAACTCTGGCCAGCGTCCAGAGCAGGAACATTTGTTGCGTGAGAAGCAGATGGAAAACATCGAGCGCGAGAAGCGTTTGCGTGGTGATTTTGAAACGCTTTTTGTAGAAGCAGATATTTATGCCATTGGCACCAAACTGCCGAATACATCAGCAACACCGAGTACGATAGCCGATGAAGCTTATAAGTACGTTATTGAGAATACCTTTGCGAAGTTAAAAATGCTTCAGCCTACGCAAGGAGAAGTGCTGCGGGAGTTACAGGCGGTATTGGTTGCTGATGATATCGTTCAACTCAGTCTGGATTTTGCTGCAGAGGAATGTAATCCGGATGCGACTCGAGAAGTTGAGCAATACATCGTGTTGAAAGTAGAACGCAATGAGGCAGTTTACCTCCGCGACATTGTGCTTCGTTTTGGTAAACGGCCCTATGGTTGGCCAGTTAATGAAATTTTACTATTGGTCGCTCGATTAGGTTTGGCTGGGAAAGTT
>DUBF01000068.1 GCA_012960465.1 Rhodospirillales bacterium
TTAACTAGGAGAACAGAATGGCATCAAAATATTTGTCATCCCTATCAAAGGATGATTATTCGGATCTTACAAAAAAGCTATGGAACATTCAAAATCATCAATGTTTCATTTGTGAAGAAGAAATTGATTTAGTATTAAATACGACAAATATTGACCATATTGTTCCTTTGGCAAATAAGGGGAAAGATGCAGAGGTTAATTTCGCAGTTACGCATGAAAGTTGCAATAAATCTAAGCAGGATGCAAATTTAAAGATTGCAAAGATATTACAAAAACTTAGTAAAATTCAAAAATCAGTTCATACTGAAACGAGTAAATCAGCATCACTCAAAGATATATTAAAAAACTATAATGGTTCAAAGCATGAGTTTAAATATAAAATTGATAACATAGAATTAAAGTATTCGTTTTCTGAAACTGGAGATAACAAAACATATCAAGCACAAATATATACCGACAACCTCTCTAAAGAACAAACATGTTTTATAGAAGTGCCAATAGAATATTTATTTCATGATGAAATTATTAACCCACGAGGGATAAATAATAGTATCGGAAAGCTCATAAAAGAATTTGATAAGAAAAACCCACAACTGCACCTTAGTCTTGCACGTATAGAGGATGGAAAATTAAAAATATTTGATGGTCAGCATAAAGCTGTTGCTCAAATACTTTTGGGTACTAAAAAATTGGTAGTCCGAGTATTTTTGGAACCCCATATAGATAGGCTGACAGAAACAAATACCAATGCAGGTAGCACCCTCCGACAGATAGCCTTTGATAAGTCAATAATGAGGCAGTTGAATAACACACTCTACTCCGAAAGGGTTAAAAAATACCAGATAGCTCATAACCTGAAAGAAGACAATTATTCATTTTCAGAACAACAACTTATCGACTTTTTTAAAGGCGATGGTGCAAATATCAAAAAATACATCATTGACTCTATAAAGCACTCAATAACTAATGCCAAGGATAATAAATTAAAAGACTATATTGATTTCGAAGGAAAAGCTAAAGAATTACCTATTTCTTACAGTGCCTTTGATAAAACCATTTTGTCTTCATTTGTAAGTTCTAAACTCGTTTTAAAAACAGCAATAGATTCAAAAACAGATGAAGGGTTGAACCCAAGAGAATTGGAAATAAATCAAATTGTAAGAGTTCTAAGTATATTGGCTGAAAATATTTACATGAATAAGTTTTTACCAGAAGTCGGGACTGCACGAGTTGAAAAGAAAATTATTGATAAAAAAGATACGGATATAACCGATGATCATTTAATAGCATACAGAATCAGTAAAGAAGAGATTCTTTACAACTGGTTACAATACCTGAAAAAAGTTATCACTACATATTTTGCAAATACAGGGAAAATGGTGGCAGAAGAGAGAATATTTCAAACACCATTCGATGATCAAGTATGGATAAATATTGAAAATTTTGTCAAGAATTTAAGTCAGCTTCCACTGTGGAAGGACAGGTCAATGGCAAGTACGATATTTTCTGGTAAAAATAATTATGACTACTGGAAAGAAATATTTGAAACAGGTAATAGCTTAGATGGAGCAGTCGTTTTGGCTAACCCATTAAACTTTATTGAAATGATTAAGCGTACCTAAAGTTTTGTATAACAATCAAATCCACTTGACCGTAAAAAGCGTCATAAATTTTTGCTACCGCAAAATTTCCGCCACTTTACGCTGCCGCTGAGCTTGGTGTTATGTGGCACTTAAGATAGGAATCTAATCATGGCAGTTAGTGAGTTTGAAACAAAACGGATTGAGAAAATCATGGAGGGATATCTTGAGAGAACTAGACCTCCAGTCCAGATTAGAAATGAACTGGAGATTGCCTATCGGATAGATAATCAAAGTATCGAATTATTTGAAGTACGGCCAGCATTTCGAAATCCAGAGCAAAAAATTGAACATGCAATTGCTAAAGCAACCTACGTAAAGCGGGCCATGGTTCTCAAAAAAGTTTGAAGGGTACCTTGGACTACTGGTCGACACTTATATAAAAACTTTGTTATTTAAAACTTTGCCATTGGAAATGCGGTTATTTCAAAAGTGGGCATCGGTATTACCCACTTTCGAGATGGAGCATAGGGTTGCTTAGGACGCTACTGATTCAATTCTTTAATCCAAGGTCTAGCGCTAAATATCGTCTATTATTGATTTTCGTAAGACTCCGTTGCTAGTGTGGGCAACTAGTCTTCGGTCGCCCTTTGGTCGATACGCTTTCTAAAAGCCTCATAAGACTCTTTGCGCTCTGAGTATCGATCTGTCATATATTCACGGTTTTCACGCGTGAGTAAGGTAAATTTAACTAACTCTTCTACAACGTCAACAATTCGATCGTATAAGGAAGAAGGCTTCATGCGGCCATCATCGTCAAATTCCAAAAACGCCTTCGGTACAGATGATTGGTTTGGAATTGTTAACATGCGCATCCATCTCCCCAATACTCTGAGTTGATTGACGGCATTAAACGATTGGGAACCTCCGCATACCTGCATAACAGCAAGCGTTTTTCCTTGAGTGGGTCGAACTGCACCGACAGACAATGGAATCCAATCAATTTGTGCTTTCATGACCCCGGTCATTGCCCCATGCCTTTCTGGAGAACACCAGATCATACCATCGCACCATTGCGTTAAATCTCTTAATTCCTGTACTTTGGGGTGGTTTTCATCGGCATCACCGGGTAGCGGCAAGCCGGATGGATTAAATGTTTTAGACTCGGCGCCATAAAATTCAAGCAAGTACGCTGCTTCTTCTGTCACCAAACGGCTAAACGAACGCTCCCTTAGTGATCCGTATAACAACAAAATTTTAGGCTTTTCTTGAGTTTTATTGATTGCAAATAGCGCTTCATTTGAAACGGGGTTTAGCGAATCTTCAACGATATTCGGTAAGTCTTTCATGGCTAATAAGTCGCTTATCTAATTTAGTGTCTTTGAAATTTTTATACGGCAGAAAGGCACTATTATACCGCTACCTTACGAATTTCAATAGTGGGTTGCCTCGCCACGTATCGCTTCTCTTTCAACGACCATTCATTAGTCTATTACTATACTTAACTCCGTAGTAACGCCATGTTAGAAGGTAGTACATTATATAATGCATATCGTATTGAGCAAGCGATCGCTGATGGCGGGATGGGCGCGGTGTACTTAGCGGAGCAATTAAGCTTGTCGCGTAAAGTTGTGCTTAAAGTTTTAAAACCTAATTTTAATGATGAAGACTTTATTGCGCTCTTTTTGAGAGAGGCTCGAATTAACAGCCAGATTAACCACCCTAATGTTGTCAGCGTATTCGATTTTGGTCGCTCTGATGAGGGCATTGCGTATCTAGCAATGCAGTGTTTAGAAGGGCAAACACTCACCGCGATTGTTGAAGCCCCAATATGCCGGCCACTGCTTTAAAACCAGGTTTAAATCCGTCTCAATCGTTGATGGCGCTTGATATTCACAAGCGTTCCATTTTTGAAAATCAAGGGATAAATCCGGCGATTATCTTGCATCAATGAGATTCTATAGCGCCCATAGCCCATATACTCAGATGCGACAATCTCAATTGATTTACAACGCCTGGCAAGAATCTCAATAACAACTCTACTGTCGCCTTCCCGGATAAGCGAGCCACATGCACGAAGCGCATGAGCCTGGCTACTGAAAAGTAAAAGCATGCCAGCCAATAGCGCCAAACCTTTTAAATCTGTTTTCATAATATCCACCTGTTTTAATTGGGTTCAATAGCCATTGTGCCGAAATCAACACAGCTTGAAATCTGGACATATCAACACAGCAACACTCCCACTGAATAAATCTCACAGCAACTCTCGAGATTTCTCTCATAATCACTGTATAGATAGAGGACACATATTATTTATAAATATTCGCCAGGAAAAATATAAAAAGGAAAGTCCGTGGGGCATCAATGAGTCATTGATCAATCACATCCATCAACGCCCATCGGTTCTGGGTGGTCAGTATCGGTAATAATTACCTGAGCCGGTAGGCCATCGCCATCGCTTGTATTTTGTCTAAAAAATCAGGTTGGGTCAAGTTTTTGGCGTGTCGGGTCAATCAATAAAATGCGTAATTTTATATAGTTCTCCTGCGGTGCAACAGCAGCCGTTTTATAAAGGGGAAAATTATGAAAAGTTTAGATGAAATAGCAAAAACATATAACAGGTTAGTAAAACCGGAATATCAAATTGACCGAGCAGGTGCAAGCCAGCTCCTGTTCGAATTGTCAGATCAGGCAGATCCAGCATATTACGAGATAAGCCGGCATCAGACGATATCAGGGCAATCTATTATATTTGAGCCCATTACAGAGCCTGGGGACCTTCACGGCTTAAAACGCGACGGAGTGGCTGAGAGGGTGCGTTCTACTTATAATGGTACCGTTTTTCTGTGGACGGTTGGGACCACAGAATTTGTGGATTTCGCCAAAATAGTGACACCACGCCGGATCGAGAATGAATGTTCCGGAACTGATTGTTTCTTTCCGTACAGTGATAATGCGCGCCCTGTTGGGGGTGTAGAATGAGCGGCTCCTGCTACATCTCCGTTTATGATGTCTGTTTTAGCTGTCATAGTTTCTTTATAAGGTCGAAGTGGAAAACAGCATAATTAAAGCCCCATTTTTGATTTTACTTCTAGGTGAGGAACTGAACTGTGGGCCTAACTGATTGAAAATAGAGTTGTTTAGTTTAGGCGTTTGGTGGTGTTGCTATGGGTGTTACTAAAACAAAATATCACCTTGAAAAATAGCGGCATAGTGGCAAAATTTAGCCATTGGGGGGGCTTGGCAGGAAAACTGCCTTCATCATCCTGATTGTTTGAGCGTGTTACAAATAAATAATAAAGGCCTTCCGGAGGATGTAGAAGGCCTTTATTTATACCAGGGTCATTATTCTATAGTTACAGAACCTGTTGTTGCTGTATTTCCTTCGCCAATGGCTACGGTTGCATTTCCTTTGTTAATAGATTTGTTAAGAATGATAGATTTTGTAACTTTTGAGCCTTTAATATTGACTGAACCCGTACTGGC
>DUBF01000069.1:0-73178 GCA_012960465.1 Rhodospirillales bacterium
TAAACCATCACCGATTAGTTTCAAAACCAATGCGTGTTCCATCATATTGATAACAACGAATAAGCAGCCAAAAAATTAAACTACAAAAAAATTACTTAGGTGCTAATGACAGGTAATCAGTCTGAATGGATATACAGATCGCGCGATTACAATTAGCGTGTCACATCCAGTTTCGTCTGCTAATGAATTTGGATGGAAGATATTTTCAACACTGTACTAACAACAGATCTAGTTTGGGCGATGGCAGCAACCTTTACGGGCGGACTGATGCTCGGCTACACCGGATGGGGTGGGGCAATGGTAAGTATTCCGTTTCTCACAATTCTCTATGGACCTGTTGATGCTCTTGTCATCATGATGATCGGCGCGGTGCTGATCACAGCCCATCTTTTCCCTGCTGCCGCCCGCCAGGCAGACTGGAAGCACATGACGCCCGTGCTTATCGCTATGGCAATCTGTGTACCCATTGGCAGTCTCTTACTACTCTCCCTGGAGCCCCACCTGATCCGCCGAATTATTGGATGGCTCATTGTCGGGGCATCATTATTAATACTATCCGGCTGGCGCTACAAAGGTCCGCAAGGAACGGGCGCAAGTGCCACAACCGGCGGGATTTCCGGTTTGATCAGTGGCTTCACCGGACTGGGTGGGCCTCCTCTAGTGATTTATATCCTTGCCTTAAACCAATCTGCCGCAATTCAGCGGGCGAATATTCTGGTCTTCATGGCGCTAGTGTCGATCATTATCCTGGCCTCAACTTTCGTTGGTGGCGGAGTTACTTTGGAGGCGGGTGTACTGGGAATAATGACCGCACCTTTTCAATTGGTTGGAGGTTGGCTAGGGGCTTGGTTATTTTTCAAATTGCCGGCGGAGTTATTTAAAAAATTCTCGCTAATTGCTTTAGTTTTGCTCGGCGGATTTGTTGTTTTTATATGATTCAGCGAATTTGAAAAGCATAAATTTTGATGGCCTCTATGGCTCAAAAGCAGGTGCAAAAGCATGAGCCAAAACTCCAAATTTTGATACTCTAAATATGAGTTCAAGGTTCTTTTCTAGAATTCAAAATACCCTGTTTACTCAAACCTTCAATTTAGAAAACTGGTGGGGTCTCCATAAAATGCCGTTAGGGCTAAACAATCTCTAACTTTGAAGGATTACGGCGATCAAAACGCCAAAATACCGTGCAACAAAGCTACTTCTATCTAAAGTCAAAAAGTATGCTACTTAGTTAATTGAGAGATTGATCAATTTTTTGTATTAGGAAATCCCGGTTTGCAGTGGGGCGTTTTCCTGCATTTCCATCATGCGCCGAAGCAACTGTTCCGTGAGCTCTGCCCGCTTATCCTTGTAGGCGTTATCCGCCCAGAGATTAATAGTTTCGCCCGGATCATTAATCAGATCATAAAGTTCGCCCCATTCAAAGCCCTGATGAACCGAGAAGCGCCAATCTTTCATCATCAATGTTCGCGTGCGGGGGTTTGGCGGCCCTCCCGGAAAAGGATTGTCGGTTTCAATTAGTAAACTCTCTGGCGCAGCATTGATATCCAATAGGTCACGACCCTGCACACCATTATTGGGCTGGATGCCGGCTCGACGCAAAATAGTTGGGGCAATATCAATCGTACTAGCGAGGTGTTCTTCAATTGACTTTTTACCGCGAGGCTCTCGCCAAATGAAAGGTACTCGGGTCAGGCCTCGAGTATGCATAGCACTTTTCAGCATAATTCCATGATCGCCCATGTAATCGCCATGATCTAACGATGAAGGCAATCCGGAAAGATAGCGGGTGGGCTTTAGCTCTCATGTGCTTGGCCTGGGGCAGGAGTGGCGCCTGGTGTGCCGATGTGGAGTGCTTTTTCTCGGCCGCCAAATTTTTCGATTAAGGCGTTTTGATCATCTTTGGCTGCCCGATCAGTTTTCTCGGGATCGCAAATGTTGAATAAGTGTTGGTGGTATTGTGCGAGGATTTCTTCGAATTTTGGATTGCTGGCGAGGTTTGTTGTTTCCTCGGGATCTGCTTTCAGATCGAACAGTTCGGGCTCATAGCCGACATAGTGGATGTATTTATACTTGCCTTTGCGGATCATAAAAGCGCCGGTCGGCGAGGCGGATGCATGGTACTCGCTGAACACGATGCGGTCGGGATCATCTGGTTGATTGGCAAGATCTAACCAGGAGGCTCCATCCATGTCTTGTTCGTCGTCGTTTAAGGAGAAGTCAGTGCCTTGCAGGATTGTTTGATAGCTGTCCAATAACGAGGTTGTCGTTGAACATACTTTTCCCTGGGGAATATCTTCGCCGGATATGATGAGTGGCATACCGGCACTTTCCTCATACATGTTGGACTTCCCCCACATGCCGCGGGCTCCCAAATTGTCGCCATGATCGCTGGTGTAAATGATCCGGGTGTCAGCGGTTAATCCGGTTTCGTCGAGCGCTTCCAAAACACGACCGATTTGATGGTCAACAAAAGTACAAAGGCCATAATAGGCCGCCACGCATTGAAGGCGCTGCTCGGGTGTTAAATTCCGGTCGACCTGTTGGAAGTCATCCATGCGCTGAAGCCAGGGATGGCGCTGATATCCTGTCAAAGGATCAAGCTTTCGGGGCGGCAGGTCATCGAGAGGGTAGAGATTGTAATACTCCTCGGGAACCATCAAGGGAAAATGTGGTGCTACGAAACCAACATAAAGCACCCACGGTTTTTCCGAACTGGTTTTTTTTCTATTAGGCTTTGCTGCATCTTTCAACCAAGCGCAGGCTTGATCGGCTATTTGCATATCGTAACGGTTATAGTTTGATGTGCCGGGACCGATTTTGTCGAGCATCTTGGAGGAACGTTTATCTGGAAGCGGGTCGCGAATGGATCCCCAAACCTGACCAATGCCATCCATAACATGCATCGGCAGATGTTGTTTTGAGAAACCGGTGGGAAGTTCTTCACTGCGGTAATGGAGCTTGCCGATAGACTCGACGCGAATGCCCTCTTCTTGTAACCGATGCCCCCAGCCTTTGACCGCGCCATCATACGGTGTCGCATTGTCCCAATATTTCGTTTCATGAGTATAGCGCCCGGTTGCAAAGGCGGCTCGGGATGGAATGCAAATTGGTGAGTTGGTGTAGTGGGCCGTAAAACGCGTTCCCCGGGTGGCGAGCTTATCAATGTTGGGCGTTTGCACCATCTCATGACCGTAGCAGCCCAGCATTTTTGGGTTATGCTCATCCGACATGATATAGAGAATGTTTTGCGGCTTCATTCTTTAGGTCCCTTTGAGGTCGGCTGGCATGAGATGCAACGCGTTGCCAGGACCATCCGTTATTTGAATGACGCCTTGGTCTATCGTAAATCCATGACCATCGATGTTAGCCAGGGACCATTGGTGGACCATGTGAAATTCGACCGATTCGATTTGAGGAAAAGCCGATGCGAATTGAAGGTTCGTTTGGAAGAGGGCAACGCTGGAAGATCCATGGAGGGATACGGGGCGATCTTGCGCTACTTTCATGATCTCTATGGCTTCGGTGATGCCGCCACACATGGAGAGATCGAACTGAACAAAATCAACCAAATCAGGCTCGACGAGATTGGCGAATTTTTGTCGGCCGACTTCTCGTTCATAGCCGCAGATTGGCATTGGACATTTTGGCCGAAGCTTCGCAAGGCCTTTGGCGCAGGGTTCTTCAAACCAGAATATTTTTTCATCCAAAAGACGTTTGGAAATCTCTAAGGCTTCTTCGCTTGAATAGGCGGCATTGGCGTCGATCATCAATCGAATGTTCGACCCAAGCGTCTCACGAGCAGTTTTCACACGGGCCACGTCTTCTTCTATCGGCACACCTGCGACTTTGATTTTAACCGCGTCAAAGCCAAGACTGACGTAGTGGCGCATGTCGTCAGCCAATTCCGATAAACCCTTATTATCATCGTAGAGACCGCCGCTGGCGTAGGTGTAGATGTCGCGTTTCTTGCCGCCGAGTAGCTCATAAAGAGGGATACCTAATGCTTTTGCTTCGCCGTCCCAGAGGGCGCAGTCCAATCCACTGATAGCAGCGGCAAGTGCTTTGTCGTCCTTGGCGATTGCCTCCGCCAACACATCTTTCAGTCGCGCTTTAGCCTCTGCTGGAGTAGCGCCTTTTATCAAGGGAATGAGGTGATGGTTGAAAGCCTTAATCAAAGCCTCCAGACCGATGCCCGCCGTCCAACATTCGCCAATTCCGAAGTGTCCAAACGACATTTCCGCAAAGACGATTAGCATTTCTTTCTTGAGCGGCCGACGTGCCGCATTGCGTAAAGTGGGAGGTAGAGGTTGGACAAGAAGAGTGAGATGAATGTTTTGAATTGTAGATGCCATGATTTATCCGTTGATCCAGCGGTGGTCTTCAGAGGGGTTAACCGTTTGGGTCCAACGCTTTAGAATGTTGACATCTTCTGCCTTACGGGCGATTTGTTCGATAATGTCGGCGGGATTCCAATCTTTGAGCGCAACCTCGTTCATTTGAGCGACGATGTGTTGATGGTCTAGGCTCGCGATCAAATCATTTGTTTCGTCGGGGTCTTCGATCATGTCGAAGAGCTGTGCATCATGGCCGTGGTAATATACATATTTGAAGCGCTCGTTCCGCACCAGACGGTTGGCGATGGCCGAGGTCTCGATGCTGACGAGGCCACCATAGAATTCACTGAGCGTCAGGTTTTGCCACTTTGATGAATGTCCGTTCAATAAATCCAAAAAGCTTTGCCCTTTGCCATGGGGAAGCGGGGTTGCGCCACCGGCAGCTATGAAGCTGGCGGAAAGATCGACAAGGTTTACGATTTCGGAGCGCCTCTGGCCGGCGCCAATTTGACCGGGCCATGACGCTATTAATGGCACCTTGACCGAGTGATCATAGAAGGTATTTTTTTGCCAAAATCCGCGTTCGCCCAATTGCTCGCCATGGTCGGAGGCATAAACAATGAGCGTGTTATTGAGCAGGCCTTTGTGGGCCAAGCTGTCTAAAACTTTGCCGATTTGGCGATCAATCATTCGGAGATTGGCATAATAAGCGGTTCGAGCGCGCATAATATGATCTTCGGGAATGTCGTGGAACTCACCTTGATCGCGCCAGGATTTGAGATAGCTATGCTCGTCACTTACGGGCGGCGAGAGGCTTGGCGGTGGGACGCGGCCTTCGAAAAATTTGTAGTCCTCTTCGAATGCAATAAAAGGCGGGTGTGGTCCGTACCAGCCAACGGTTATAAAGAACGGCTGATCGTTACCGTCTTTGGCAAGCTCCTCAATATAGTCGAGCGCGCCTTGGGTCACCGACCGGTCATAGTGATGAACGGTGGTCTCGCCAAATCCGGCATATTGCAGGGTTGGGCCTTTGGTCCCACGCGCTTTGTTGAGTTCGCCATAATCGATCAGGGGGGAGCCCGGCCAATTGACGCTGATATCACCGACGCGGCGTGTTTGATAACCATGGAGTTGATCGGGGCCAATGAAATGCATGCGGCCGATGAGGGACGTGTTGTATCCGGCAGCACCCAGTGCATGGGCTAATGTAGGCGTGTCGCTTTTGAGATAATCTCGATTGGTGTAGACACCAACGTCATGCGGATAGTTTCCCGCCATCATTGCCATACGAGAGGGAATGCAAAGCGGTGACGGACAGTGTGCGTTCTCAAAAAGTGCGCCGTTAGAAGCAAGCCTGTCTAAGTTGGGTGTGTCGGCCACTTCATCGCCATAGCATCCGGTAAAGGATGCCGCATGCTGATCGGTAAAGAGAAAGACGATGTTTGGTCTTGCGTCAGTCATTTTTGAGCACATTCATTTCCGGCGTGAGGTTCCAGATATAGGCTTCGGTCGGGCTGGTCTTCCGCGCCCAAGCACCAAGAATTTCTTTATCTGATTGTTTGTCTAACATGCGCTGCTCAATCGCATCCGGGTCCCAGTCTTTTAAAAGTAAACTCAATAGCTCTTCTTTGATTGCTTGATGTTCTGGAACTTCGGCTAGGTCTTTTAATTCCTGAGGGTCTTCGGCCAGATTAAAGAGTTGGGCCGGGAAGCCATGATAATAAATAAGCTTCCAGTCATCTTGCCGGATCATGCGTTGACGCATGCCATCCCATTTTGTGACGTCTGAACAATACTCAGAAAAGGTAAGATTCTGCCAAGGGGAAGAATTGTCCTTGGCGATATTTAAGAAGCTGTGGCCTTCACTATTTGGCAGCGGATCGGCCCCAAGGGCGTCCAGGAATGTTGCATTGAGGTCGACGAGATTGATCACTTGATCTCGCGCCTCGCCTTTGGGCAGTTGTTCGGGCCAGGAGAGGATCATCGGAATTTTGACGGATTCTTCATAGAATGTGTGTTTCCACCAGAGGCCACGCTCACCGATTTGATCGCCGTGGTCTGATGAATAAACGATCAGCGTGTTCTCCAACAAGCCGCGTTCTTCAAGCTTATCCAGAATTTGACCGATCATTTTATCCATACGGGTAACCAACGCGTAATAAGCCGTGCGCGCCCGAATGGCATGGTCTTCCGGCACATCAACAATATTGTGTTTTTCGCGCCACCAATTCAGCCACGGATGTTCTTTGTTGGGTGACATAAGAGTGGCTGGTCCGATCTTGCCGTCATAAAGCGCATAGTCTTCGGCGCTTGCGACATAGGGTGCATGGGGCAGCATCAGGCCAACAGTGACGCAGAAAGGATCGGTGATATTGTGGCCCTCAAAGAAATCTAATGCTGCTTGGGTGGTGTCGACATCTTTAATTTGATAGGCACTTTGGCCAATGCCGGATTTATCGATGGTTGCACGGCCAGGTCCAGGAGCCCCTTTGAGCACGCCCATATTGTGGCGGCCAATGCCAATCCAGTTCGGGCTGTGATCTCCAACTTCGCGGTGCGTATAGCCATGAAGCTGATCCGGACCTATGGCATGCATGCGGCCAATGATGGTTGGCTCATATCCGGCAGCTCCCAGTGAATGCGCGAAAGTCGGGACATCAGAAGCCAGAAAATCATCATTCATCCAGACTTCTTGCTGGGACGGATAGCGGCCGCTTAATAGTGACATCCGACTCGGAACACAAAGCGGAGACGGGCAATAGGCGTTGTTGAAGATTACGCCGTTCTTTGCGATACGATCCAAATTAGGTGTCTGCACGATCTCATCGCCGTAACAGCTGGTGATCTTTTGGGCATGTTGATCTGAAAAGAGAAAGAGCAGGTTGGGTTTCTGCGACATTACAATGTCCGGTGAGGGGCAAGGCCCTCTAGATCGGGCTCAATGCCAAGACCAGGGGTTTGCAGGAGCTCAAATCGGCCATCCATTAAACTCGGGAAAGGTTGAGCCAACTGTTCGCGCAGGCTATTGGAATTACAGTCAATTTCCAGCAAGCCTGGACCTCCCACGGCTGCCAGTAAATGAGCTGAGGCAATAAGGCCGATACCACCGCCAAGATAATGCGGGCAATATATTTTACCTTCCGCTCGGGCTTTTTGAGCGACAGGGAAGCAGCCGGAAAAACCACCCCATTTAGCGATATCGGGCTGAATGAATTTGAGGTAACTATCTTCGCAAACATCTGTGAATTCTCCGCCGCGCAGGTTTTCGCCTGCTGCTAAATCCACCGGCGAAGCTTCAGCAAGATCTCGCCACTCAGTCGGTGGTCGATCGGCTGCAAGGGGTTCTTCTATCCAAAAAGGCGTAAAATCGGCAAATGCTTGTGTCATTTTGATTGCTGTCGCGACGTCCCAACCCTGATTGGCATCGGTCATGATCATCGTGTCATCACCCAAAGTTTGCCGCATGGTTTCGAGGTTTTGCAGATCCAATTCATCCCCAAAGCCAACTTTTAACTTGAAGGCCGTAAAGCCTTCGTCGCGGGCACGCAGCGCTGTTTGATCCGGCTGATCCGGATTGATACCACTGGCATAGCAGGGAACATAGGCGGTATCGCCTATTTCCGTTTGGCCAAACTCAGAAGCTAAATAGTGGTAGAGCGGGGAGCCGACACGTTTTGCCGCCATATCCCAAAGTGCAATATCGATACCGGCTATGGCTTGTGCAATTGGGCCGGGTTCAGCTGTTTGAATAGAGAGGACATGGAGTTGTTGGGTCAGCCCGGCAAAGGCGGCTCGCGGAGATTGCCACTCCTGACCACATAGAATGTCGGCGCAATTTTCATTGATTAGGCGGGCTCGATGTTCCGCGCCAACTGTCGGAAAATTGCACCAAGTTTCACCCCAGCCAATATTACCTTCGGCATCTTCCGTGCGAATAACAACCGCCGGGCGGTCTCGCATGGTGCCAAAAGAAGTACGTACAGGATTGGCTATTGGAACCCGAAAGACCTGTGCTTCGACTGAGGCAATTTTAAACGTGTTCACGTTGCAAACATCCCTTAATAAATTTCTGGCTCTGGAGTTGGTGGGCCCGCTTCTAAAAAATCAAAATCACAGCCCTTATCCGCTTGGGTCACGCGCTCGGCATAGAGCGCGATATAGCCACGCTTATAAGGCTGGTCTGGAGCAATCCAATTGCTTTTTCGCTTTTTGAGTTCCGCAACTGAGACATCCAGGTTCAATATCCCTTCCGGCTCGTTCAATGTGATCATATCACCATCCTGAACGAGAGCCAGCGGCCCGCCGATAAAACTTTCAGGTGATACATGGAGAACGCATGTGCCGTAATGAGTGCCGCTCATCCTGGCATCGGAAACCCGGACCATATCGCGCACACCTTCTTTTAAAAGTTTCTCTGGTACCGGAAGATTACCCCATTCCGGCATGCCCGGGCCCCCTTGTGGCCCCCCATTTCTAAGAACCAGCACACTATCGGCGCTGACGTCTAAATCCGGGTCGTGAATGCGGGCGTACATGTCCGAAACATTGTCAAAGACGACAGCAGGCCCGGTATGGTTTAACAGTTCCGGACTGGCGGCACTTGCTTTAATGACGGCACCATTAGGGGCGAGGTTGCCAAAGAGTGCGGATAGGGTGCCCCTGTCAGTGACGGGATTATCGAGGGAGCGGATGACATCATCATCGTAAACTTGCGCGGGCGCGATCTCTTCGCCGAGTGTTTTACCGGTGACGGTCATGCAATCTAGATGAAGCTCGCCGGTCAGACGGGTTAGGAGTGCTTTGAGGCCACCGGCTTTGGCAAAGTCCTCCATTAAATGTTCCCCAGATGGCAGAAGGTTTGCCAGCACGGGAACTTTCTTGGATATCTCATCAAAGTCTTTAAGGCTGATTTCAATTTTGTTGCGCCCTGCCATTGCGATTAAATGAATGGCTGCATTGGTAGAGCCGCCGAGCGCCATATCAGCGACGATGCCGTTCCGTACAGAAGCAGAAGTGACGATCTTTGAAATTTTGAGATCTTCCCAAACCATATCAACAATGCGCGTACCGGATTTATGGGCGAGGCGGGAGTGCGCAGATTGTACGGCAAGGATGGAGGAGCCACCTGGAATGGTAAGTCCCATAGCATCGGCAATTGAGGTCATGGTGGAGGCTGTCCCCATCGTATTACATGTGCCGATGGAACGGGTCATTTCCGTTTCGAGCTCAACCCAATCGTCTTCGGACAATAGGCCCGCTTTTTTGTCGTCCCAGAATTTTCTGGTATGGGTGCCTGCGCCAATTTTCTGGCCGCGAAAGTCACCGTTGGTCATGGCACCTGCCGGAAAAAAGATTGCCGGCACATCAGCAGAAAGTGCTCCCATAATAAGGCCCGGTGTGCTTTTGTCACAGCCGCCCATAAGGACAACGCCATCGACCGGGTGGCTGCGGATTAGTTCTTCAACTTCTAAGGCGAGGGCGTTGCGGTACAGCATGGTTGTTGGTTTGACCAAAGGCTCGCTAACCGAAAGGGCTGGAAGTTCTGCCGGAAAGCCACCTGATTGGAAGACGCCGCGTTTTACCGCTTCGGCGCGTTCTCGCAAATGAATATGGCAGGTCGAGAGCTCACTCCAGGTATTGATGATTCCTATGACGGGCTTGCCAATAAATTCATCGCGCTCAAAGCCCATCTGCTGGACGCGCTGACGATGAAGGAACGAGCGCATGTCACTGACGCCAAACCAACGATGACTGCGAAGTTGATCAGGTTTTATTCTTGTATTACTCACGCGCGTGAAATCCTTTCTATGCCCGGCGGGACGCATCCCATCATAACATCTAAATGTCGGGCGATGAGTTTGTGTTTTAACTTTTGATGATTGGCATCATTCCATAGATTTTTAAACTCACTCGGATCTTTTTCCAGATCGTATAATTCCCCCAAGCCTTTATGCGAATGATAGACAGCCAGCTTATAGCGCCCATCGAATGTCATGGAGGCCTGGGTGTAATGGTCGACATCGCTTGCGCCGAGGGAGTCATTAAAATCTGTTACCACGACGTCTTTATGGTGATCATTTGAATTCGAACCTGTCAGGAGGGTTTGCAGGGATTTGCCTTGCATATAATAGGGCAAGTCGATACCGGCGGCCTCTAAAAGCGTTGGCGCAATATCAATGCTTTCAACCAGAGCCTGCCTGCGTTCATTTTCTAGGTAGGTGCCGGGCATTGAAAATATCAGGGGCACGTGGACCAAACCTTCAAAAAATTTACAGCCTTTGTAAATAAGTCCGTGGTCGCCGAGCATCTCGCCATGATCGCTGGTGAATATAATGAGGGTATTCTCGATCTCACCGTTTTCTTTTATATGATCTAGGATGCGACCGAATTGCGCATCGATATTCTCAATCATCGCGTAATAGGCGGCTTTAATGCCGAGACCGTCAAAGCGTTCGGGCGGCTTGGCACCGCGCTCGTCGCCTGGGCCTGGGGCAAACTCTACGCGCTCCTCTTCGGTCAGAACGGGGTTAACGGAATTTAGTTTTTGGTTGCGGACGGTTGAGAATTCCTGCTGGCGGGCAATATCGCTTTCTTCGAAGAGGGGCGGCGGTAGATTGTCCGGATCATATTTGTCCGAATATTCGGGCGGTGGATCAAACGGCGGGTGGGGGTCGAACGGATTGACGCTGAGCATCCAAGGCCCCCCTCTCGCTTCATCCATAAATTCGATCGCGGTTTCTGCACACCAGGCCAGTTGATGCAGTTCTGCGGATATGCCAGATCCAAGATAAGGCGGCGTGGCACCGAATAGTGTGGTTGGGTCGACATCTTTTTTATCTCGGAGCCAGGTCCAATAGGCGTTTGAACCTCGGACTTTCTCCCAGCCGGGATTCTGGCACCATTCGAAGAGCCGGTAGCCATCATCGGGCCTCGTTTCAATCGTCGAAGCCGAAGAAAGATGCAGCTTGCCGATCAGCCCGCAATCATAGCCAGCATCGGCTAGGATTTTTGTCACCAGCATTTCATGATCTGGAAAATAATCATTGCCGTTGCGATAAACTTGATGGGCAGCTGGATATCGTCCGGTTAGAAAACTGGCGCGACTGGGTGTGCAAAGTTGATTTTGGACATAGCAATTTTCGAGGGCGACACCACTTTGAATAAGCCTGTCGATATTAGGCGTGCGGATATGAGAATTGCCGAGCGCAGCAATGGTGTCGAAACGCATTTGATCTGCGCAGAACCATAAGATATTTGGCTTTTGAGATTTTGCCAATCGGCCTCCCCTAAATATTAATTTGACTAAGTTCCGAATTATAGAACATAATATTCATTATATAAAATATCACAGAAAATAGTTAACAGGTCAATATGGCTGATAAAGGTCCGCATAGTTCCATTCTATCGAAAAGCGTACTCGTTCTGGAAACGCTTGGGAAGGCCAATGGTGCTGTTCGCTATACCGATCTAGTGGCTCAGACAAAACTTTCAAAAAGTACGGCGCACCGGATTCTTTCGATCCTGACCAGTGAAGGCATGGTTCATTATGATGAGCATACTAAAACCTATCGTCTCGGTATGCGGATTATGGAATGGGCGGCACATATTTGGCGGGATTTTAACCTTCGGGAAGTTTCGTTGGAAGAAATGCGTATGCTTAACGCCGAGACCGGCGAGAACATCAACCTTGCCATTCGCGACAATCTCGACATCATTTATATGAACCGCGTAGAGAGTTTCAAACCGGTACGAGCAGTTGCTACACTTGGTGCGCGCGCTTCCATCCATTGCACCGGATTAGGCAAAGCTCTCACAGCGCATTTGCCAGAAGAAGAACAATCAGAAATTGCTCATGCGCTCAAATATGAAAAAATGACCGACCATACAATTGAAAATGCGGAGACCTTCTTGACGCGCCTGGAGGAAACACGGCGCCATGGTTATGGCATGGATGATTGTGAGTTTCGTGATGAGATCCGGTGTATTGCCGCCCCAATATTTGATTTTCGCGGATTGCCGGTTGGCGCATTGAGCATTTCTACACTGGTTTTTCGCGTTCCCAAAGACACGCTTTTAAGCTGGGCACCCAATTTAATTGCTGCCGCAAAATCCATTTCCCAAAAAATCGGCTATATTGACGAAAATTAAAGTTTCATAATATAGAACATAAGTTCTAATTAATTTGATATCATTTTTTAATCATGTTACGCAAATGACAACGCCTTAATACAAACATAAAATAAGTCTCAAAAAGAGACATCCCTCTAATACTATTTTTTTATAACAGTCGGAGACAAAAATGGCTTTAATACACAAATCAACTTTGATGGTTGCAGGTTTCGCTGCTGCTATCGCCTTTACACCAGGCGTCGGCGTTTTTTCCGCCGATGAGGTAAAAGCAGAATTCCCTACCAAACCAATTAAAATTTATGTTGGCTTTAAGCCAGGTGGCCGTACTGATTTGGTGGCTCGCCTTGTTGCAAAACATATCAAAGAAAAGAACCTCCTCTCCCAACCGATGATTATTGTTAATCAGCCGGGCGCTGCTGCCGCTAAGGCTGCTCGTTCTGTGCTTAAAGCCAAGCCAGACGGACATACTATTTTGCATTGGCATCATTCGATGTTAATTTCCAATGCGATGAGCGTTAACAAGCTTCATCCCAATAAATTCACCTCCATCGGTTATCTTGGCGGCGGAAGTCCCGTATGGACTGTTCGCACGGCGGCTCCGTTCAACACGTTGAAAGACTTAATTGATCATCTTAAAGCAAACCCAAAAAGCCTCACAGAAGCTGTTCCGATTGGCACCATTCCTCATTTGATGGGTGTTCAATTAGCCGCGGCTGCTGGATTTAAAACGCGCTACGTTGGTGCTGCAGGTGGTTCTGACCGTCTTGCCAAACTTTTAGGCAAACATGCTGATATCGCATTGTTCTCGGCAGCGGGTTATTTGAAGATGAAACCAAATGGAATTAAAGCATTGGTCTTCTTTGGTCCAAATCGCGTTAAATCCATTCCGGACATCCCAACCGCGCGTGAGCTTGGTTATGACGTGACCTGGGCAAACCCAAACTGGTGGCTTGGTCCTAAAAATATGGACAAAGCTGCAACAGCAAAACTTGCAAGCGTTTTGAAACAAGCCATAATGAGTAAAGAATTATCAGGCTGGTTTAATTCACACGCCCTTGATCCTTATTGGACAGATGGTCCAGCAGCAATGAAGGATTCATTGAAAGTCCTCGCTAAATTGCAGAAAGTTGTCAAAGACAACAACATTACGAAAAAGAAAAAGAAGAAAAAATAGTTTTCGCCCAAATGCATCCCGTCACGTTGTCAGGCAGCGTGGCGGGATATTTTTTAACTAAACTTTCGGAGGTCTGGTCGTGCAAAATCAGGTTAATCCTAAATATGAAATAGCGCTGTCTATTGGACTGATTGTTTTCAGTATCATCGTTTACTATTTTTCACTAGATCTTCCTGAGCCGGAATATGAGCCCCTAGGGTCAGCAGCCTTGCCGCAGGGTTTAGCCGTTATCATGAGCTTGTTGTCATTTGTCATTATTTATAAAGCCATTCCGCGATTGAAAACCTATGAGGCGGTTGTAGACCCAAATCCCGAGGTTATGCCGCGGCCAATGTTGTCGATTGTCATATTTATTCTGACATTGATTTTTATTGGTGTTTTGGATTTTGGGATTTTGTCGTTTATGCCTGCCGGTATACTTTATCTGTCGGTTATTGGCTATCTCATGACCAATCGCGATTTGAAAAAGCTCCCGTACGTGATCGGTTTCTCGGTCATTTTGACGGTTACGAGCTTCTATATTTTCACCAAGCTTTTTTACATAGATTTGCCTTAAGGCCGAGAGTTACTCTGCTATGGAACCTCTTTTCAATTCCCTCGAATACCTCTTCAACTATTGGCCAATGACGCTTTTGTTTGTTGGCGTTGCCTTTGGCATTGTTGTCGGTTCAATCCCAGGTCTGACGACCACGATGTTGATCACGCTTACTCTGCCGCTGACCTTCTTTATGGAAAGTGTTGATGCAATCACATTGCTGATTGGCATGTATGTTGGGGGTATTTCCGGCAGTCAGGTTGCTGCAACTCTGCTCCGTATGCCAGGTACGCCAGCTTCGATTATGACAACCTTTGACGGCTATCCAATGTCGCAGCAGGGAAAGTCGGAGCGCGCACTTGGCCTTGGCATCACGGCGTCTTTCGTTGGCGGCATTGTATCCTGGGCGTTCTTAGCCATCTTGTCACCGCCATTGGCGAAACTCGCTTTGACATTTGGTCCGTGGGAATATTTCACCATGGTTTTGATGGCCTTGGTGATGCTGGCGAGCCTCAGCCAAGGATCACTGATCAAAGGTCTCATCGCAGCTTGTCTTGGCATGATGGTACATCTACCCGGCGTTGATCCATCGATTGGGCAAATGCGCCTGACCTTTGGATTTGAGAATCTTGAAAGCGGGTTGAGCCTCATGCCGGTGCTCATCGGTGCTTTTGCCGTCAGTCAAATATTCAAGGACATTATTAATATTGATGCTAAACCCCCTGCCGTCTCAGTCGGACGCAAAGGCATGTTCCTTAATGTTGCTGATATAAAGAAGCATGGCGTGAACTTTATTCGCTCCAGTATTGTTGGCACATGGATCGGTATTCTACCGGGTATCGGTGCCAACATTGCCGCAATGCTATCCTATTCGGCAGCCAAAAGTTCATCGAAAACGCCTGAGAAATTTGGCACCGGACATGAAGCCGGCGTCGTCGCTGCCGAGACAGCCAACAATGCTTCAATTGGCGGCGCACTTATTCCGCTGATTACAATGGGCATTCCGGGTTCCGTTGTCGATGCAATCCTAATCGGTGCATTGATCATCCACAATTTGGAACCAGGCCCTCTACTTTTCACGACCAACCCTGAAATTGCTTATGGCATTATTTCCGCCTATTTGATTGGTAACATCATCATGTTCGGCATCATGATGTTCGCTGTCGTGCATATTGCCAAGGTGCTCTATGTCCCTCGAGCCTATTTGATGGCTGCCATCATTATGTTTTGCGTCATTGGTGTTTTTGCAGTTGGAAACAGCTTCTTTGATGTTTGGGTGATGATGATCTTTGGAGTTGTCGGTTTCATTATGGGCCAAGTTAAAATGCCCCTCGGGCCATTTGTTATTGGCTTCGTGTTGTCGCCGATTGCTGAAACCCAGTTGAGATCGGGTTTGATGGCAACAGAAGGCAGTATCATGCCACTATTTACCCGGCCTTTTGCTGCAACGTTCTTTGCTATTTCGGTTGTCTCACTCCTCTGGCCGCTTTATTCCGATTGGAAAAAGGCCAAAGCTAAAAAAGCGAGTACCGCAGTAGAATGAGCAAAGTAAAAGACAGCTTTGATGGGTTTATGCGCGCTGACGGAACCGTCGGTGTCCGCAATCATCTTTTGGTGCTGTCTATTACGGGATTAACCGGCCCGACGGCTAGGCGTATTTCAGGTCAATTGGCGGGCTCAATTGTTGTTGACTATGTTTATGATTCTGGACCAGTCGGCGAAGATCGTGCGGCGCAGGAACGCGGTCTTTTAGGTCTGGCGCTCAATCCGAATGTTGGAGCTGTGCTGTTAATCAGCGCCAATCCACCAAGGGCTGAGGCACTAGCGGAAAAAATTGCCAAAGCAAATAAACCGTTTGAAGTCCTTATTTTGGATGACTGTGGTCATGATGCTTTGGTTTTGACAGAACGTGGTCTGGAAATTGGCCAAAGACTTCAGAGTGAAATCGATGGTTTGGCGCGGGAGCCCACACCGATCTCTGAATTGTATGTCGCTATGGAATGTGGTCGCTCTGATCCGAGCTCGGGCCTGGTGTCTAATCCTTTGATGGGACTGATATCGGACCGCCTGGTTGATGCCGGAGCTCGGGCGATTATTGGTGAGAGTGTTGAGTGGCTTGGTGCGGAGCATCTGTTAGCCAAACGCGCCGTTTCGCCCAATGTGAAACAACAAATTTTAGATGCGGTGAGTGCACGTGAACAAGCCGCTATCGATGCCAGGATTGATCTGACGGGAAATAATCCAGGTCCGACAAATATTGCAGCCGGTCTTTCAACGATCGAAGAAAAGTCTCTTGGCAATATTGCGAAAAGTGGTGGTCGTCCCATACAAAGTCTCGTGAGATGGGCAGAGGCCCCGGACGGTTCAGGCATGCACCTTATGGACGCACCGGCCTATGCGCCTGAATCCCTTACAGGATTTGCCGCCTCAGGCACGCAAATGATACTTTTTTCGACGGGCGTCGGTAATAGTTTCGTTAATTCCATTGCCCCGACCATTAAAATAAGTGGCAACCCGGAAACTTGCGGGCGCCTTGATAAACAATTGGACTTCAAATGCTCTGAAGTATTTATCGGTGAAAAGTCTTTAGAAGAAGCATCAGAAGAAATGTTTGATGTCATGCTCGACACTGCTTCGGGTAAAGAAACCTGGGGTGAAATCATTGGTGAAGGCGGCGAGGCTTTTGCCCGCTTAGGGGCATCGATATGAGCAATTGGGACGCCATCCAACTGGATAACAAAGACCAAATAGCGACCGCACTCAAGAATATTTCTTCTGGTGAAGCTATTCGGGTCAAATCCGGTGAAGTCGTATCCGTGATAGATGCCATGGAAGATATCCCGCTTTGTCATAAATTTGCCATCGCCAAAATAACGGCAGGTGAGGCGATCAATAAATATGGTGAACCGATTGGGGCTGCTTCCAACGATATTGGAATCGGCCGCCACGTTCACATTCACAATTTAAAAAGCTTACGGGCCTCAAATAAATAACGACCGAAGGGGTTGGAAAGATGTATAGAGAAAATCAGTTAAAGAAACTTTTGAATAATGGCAGTAAAGCGCTTGGTTGTTGGACTAGTATGGACAACCCAATCACGACCGAGATCCTCGCCTTGGCTGGATTTGATTTTCTGCTCATTGATCAGGAACATGGCTACGGCGATGCCAAGGGTCTTTCAATGCAACTACAAGCCATGTCTGCGACAAATTGCACGTCGCTCCTTCGTGTGCCGAGCGCAGATGAGGCTTATGTTAAAAAAGTTTTGGATGCGGGCACTGAATGCCTAATGTTTCCCACCGTAAATACAGCTGCGGAAGCACGCGACATTGTCGAGATGTGCCGCTATGCGCCGCGCGGTCGCCGTGGTATGGCTCCAGGCATGATCCGGGCAACGAATTACGGCATGGACGCGCCCAATTATGTCCAGACCGCACATGAGAATATGTTCATAATTTGTCAAATTGAGACGCCTGAAGGTGTCGCCAACATTCCTGAAATGGGCAAGGTTGAGGGTGTTGATATGCTCTTTATCGGCCCCAATGATCTTTCCTGCAGTCTTGATAAATTTGCCCAATATGAGGATCCGGAATTCGTTGCGCTGATTGAGAAGGCAGAGAGCGCCATCAAAGAAACGGGTAAGTTGTTGGGCACAATTCCTTATGGAAAATTTGGCTGGCAAGCGATCTTTGATCGTGGTTTTAACCTGACAACAGCTGGTACTGAGGTTGCTTTATTGCGCGAGGCATCCCTAAACATTGTCCAGGATCACACAGCAAATAATCGCTCCGAGCAGGCCGCTGAATAGATGAAAATTAGTGACATTAAGATACGGGCTATCCGTCACGAAATAGAAGAAAGTGCTTATAATCTTAAGGATGGCACTGGGCTAAAATTTGAATTCCTGGCGATAACCTTCAAAACCGATGAGGATGTTTCGGTGGATGTGATCGGTTTTGCCGGGCGGGATGCTGAAGGTATTGGCCATACGGCGGAAAATGTTCTCAAACCTTTTTTTCTGGGGCGTGATCCGTATTACCGTGAACTGCATTGGCATGATTTTCGGAAATATGACCGGACTTGGCATTTTACACCGATCTATTCTTATGCGCCGTTTGATATAGCCTGTCATTTGATTGCCGCCGAAAAAGCGGGATTGCCACTTTACAAATATCTCGGCGCCTACCGGGATGAAGTGCCGGTCTATGGCAGTTCGCTTACTTTGGACACACCGGAAAAATATGCCGCCGAAGCGAAAGAGCAGCAAGACAAAGGGTGGGCAGCTTACAAATTGCACCCGCCGGTCGATTATGACTTTGGTCTCAAAGCCCATCGCTTAGCCCGTGAAGCGGTTGGTCCGGATTTTACGCTTATGAGCGACCCTGTTGGTTCTTATACAGCGGAACAATGCCTTAAATTTGGCCGCGAATTGGAAAAGCTCGATTACAAATGGTTGGAAGAGCCACTATATGATGAGAGCCCGTCGGCTTTACGCGAACTTGCGCGGACGCTTGATATTCCAATTATTGGCGGCGAGACTTTGAATAAGCGTCCCTACAGCTTAGCTGAATATATTTCGACCCGGGCAATTGATATGGTGCGGGCAGATGTCTCCTGGTCGGGTGGTATAACCGGTACGATGAAGACAGCGCATCTTTGCGAAAGCTTCGGAATGCAGTGTGAAATTCACACTGCAATTTTTCATCCCCTTGAACTTGTAAATTTACATGTTTGTGCGGCAATAAAAAATTGTGAGTATTTTGAACTTTTAGTGCCGACCCATTTGTTCAATGTTGGATTGGCAGAAGACATTCAGATCGAGAATGGTATGGCAAAGCTTCCTGACAAGCCGGGTCTAGGCATCGATCTCGACTGGGATTTCATCGACAATAATACGTTCAAAGAGTTCTAAGAGATGAGCGACCAGCCCAATATACTTTTTCTGTGCGTCGACCAATGGCCAGGAAAATTGCTGGGCTGTGCTGGACTTTCCGAAATTGAAACGCCGACGATAGATCGGCTGGCTGCCAGTGGTACGCGCTTTACCCGCGCTTATTCTGAAACGCCTGTCTGTATTCCAGCACGGCGTTCGATTATGACAGGAACAAGCCCTCGGGTTCATGGTGATCGCGTATTTCAAACGGCGGCTCCCATGCCGCCAGAGTTACCAACGCTGGCGCAGACTTTTCGGGATAGTGGTTATCAGGCCTATGCAGTTGGAAAACTGCATGTTTATCCCCAACGCGATCGCATCGGCTTTGACGATGTCCTTTCATATGAAGAAGGGCGCTCAAACCTCGGCGCAACTGATGACTATGAGATATATCTCGCTGAGCAGGGCTTGGCTGGAAAACAGAATCTCCACGGCATGAGCCAAAATGAGTTTTCGTGGGCGCCTTGGCATTTGGAAGATCGGCATCATCCGACCAATTGGATTACCTTGGAGGCGTGCCGGACGATCAAACGACGAGATCCAACACGTCCAGCTATATGGCATGTCTCCTACAATCACCCACATCCGCCATTGGTACCCCTGCAGCATTATTTTGACCGGTATGCCCGCAATGATATTGCACCAGCAAACTATGGCAGCTGGGCAAAGGGCGATGCGCCCTATGCGGTAAAACTCATTCAAGCAACGTGGGATACGCTGTCCAAAGAAAAACTTGATGATGCCCGCCGTGCTTTTTATGCGCTTTGCACCCATATCGACCATCAAATCAGAGTGATCATTGGCACGCTTCGCGAAGAGGGTCTGCTTGATAACACAATCATCGTATTTACCAGCGATCATGGCGAAATGCTGGGTGAGCACGACATGTATGCCAAGCGCGTCATGTATGAAATGTCGACAAATGTTCCGATGATTATCTCTGGCCTACCGATGGATGACCGGGTTGACCAAAATGCAGTTGATAACCGTTTGGTTGGTTTGCAAGATATTATGCCGACCTTATTGGATTTAGCCGATCTCGATACCCCAGAAACCTGTACAGGTATTTCGATGATAGGTGAAAGCAAGCGCGAAACGCTTTATTGTGAAGCGATGGAAGGGCCAACAGCAACCCGCATGATTACAGACGATCAATTTAAGTTCATCTGGTATCCCGCAGGAAATCGGGTGCAGCTGTTTGACTTAAAGAATGATCCGGGCGAAACAAGTGATCTCTCTAAACAAGCAGAGTTTGCCGATCATGCCGCCAGGCTTACAACGAAATTAATAGCAGAACTCTATGGAATTGATGAAACTTGGATACAAGACGGTGCCCTCAAAGGTTTCGATGCTCCGGTAAAAATTCCGCCTCAGAGCCGAAATTTATCTGGGCAGCGCGGCCTGCATTTCCCGCCCATTCCAGTATCCGATCCAAAATTAGCAACGGGTGTTACCGACCGTTGGGAGACAAAAAAATGAGAGAAGGATGGCGCTGGTTTGGGCCGAATGATCCCGTTAACCTCGACGATATTCGTCAAGCAGGTGCCACTGAAATTGTAACTTCGCTCCATCATATCAAGCCGGG
The DNA here is from genome assembly GCA_012960465.1 of Rhodospirillales bacterium. Lineage (GTDB taxonomy): Bacteria > Pseudomonadota > Alphaproteobacteria > Rhodospirillales > UBA2165 > TMED23. The sequence continues at coordinate 20,692 of DUBF01000069.1, forward strand.
CGAGCTATGGTCGACCGAAGAAATTCAAAGCCGTAAATCTCAAATTGAGGATACGCCTGACGGACGGTCTGATTTGCATTGGACAGTTGTTGAAAGTGTTCATCCGCATGATGCAATTAAGCAAGGCTTGCCGGAGCGTGAGCATTATACCGAAGTTTGGATTGAGACAATGCGCAATCTTGCTTCAGCTGGCATTGATACGATTTGCTATAATTTCATGCCGGCGATCTATTGGACTCGGACCGACTTGAATTATCTGTTGCCGTCTGGCGCGCGGTCATTGCGTTATGACAATGCGACCTTTGCGGCTTTCGACATCTTTATTCTTGAGCGCAAAAATGCCCGCAACAGCTATGATGAGCCGACCCTTCAGCGGGCAGAAAATATATTTGAGAACTTGTCAGAAGTAGAAAGAGAGCAGGTCGCGACAATTCTGACAGCTGGGCTGCCGGGCTCTCCCGGAGGATCTGCGAACCTTGAATTATTTAGGAAAAAACTAGCGGAATTCAATGTTTTCGATAAGGCCGCTTACCGCGAGAATTTAAAGTGGTTTCTTGAACGTGTGTTACCCATCGCAGAAGAACTTGGGGTTAAGCTCGGTATTCATCCGGATGATCCTCCGCGCCCTTTACTTGGTCTGCCACGCATCGTTTCAACGCCAGAGGACCTAGATTGGATATTTAACGCGGTACCTTCTCCCTCAAATGGCCTTACCCTTTGTGTTGGAACATTTGGGGTTCGAGCGGATAATAATTTACCTGATATGGCGCGCCAGTTTGGTGAAAAGGTTTTCTTTGCCCATCTTCGTAGCACATCGAGGGATGAGGATGATCCTGAATCATTCATAGAGGCGGGCCACATTGATGGTGATATAGATATGGTCGCGGTTATTCGGGCGCTACTCGACGCCGAGAAAGACGGTCGTAATATTGTCTTCAGACCTGATCACGGCCATCGCATGCTGGATGATTTAGATGCAGATGTGACCCCTGGCTACTCTGCTATTGGCCGACTTCGAGGGCTTGCTGAAATTCGCGGTGTTTTGAAATGTTTCGACTGGGTTAGCAGTCAGGCACCTCAATAATATGAGCCAAGAAGAAAGCCCGACAGTCTTTGTGCCGCTGGATGATGTTCTGGAAACCGTTACGCGTGTTTTTTCCAAACGCGGTTGTTCTATCGGTGAAGCTCAGCGCGTTGCTTCTAGATTGGCCGGCGCTAATCTCCGCGGACACGATAGCCACGGCATTATTCGCGTGCCGCGCTACGTTTTATCGTTAGAAAGCGGTTTTTTTCAACCCGATCAAACGGTGAAGATTGAAACAGAAAATGACGTAATGGCCGTTGTTGATGGCCGCTTTGGGTTTGGTCAAACCGTAGGTGAACAGGCCGTCGATATTGGCGTCGCGAAAGCACATAAATATGGTGTATCAATCACCGCCCTTCGCAATGCGGGTCACTTGGGGCGGATTGGTGATTGGGCGGAGCGTGCAGCATATGAAGGCCTGATTTCAATTCATGTTGCAAATATTCGCGGCAGCCAATTGGTAGCGCCATTTGGCGGCCGAGAACGACGTTATAGCACTTCACCTTTTTGCGTCGGGATTCCGATGCCCGATGAGGAACCAGTCATCTTAGATTTTGCCACATCATCAGTTGCAGAAGGTAAAGCGTTGGTGGCCTTCCAGGCAGATAAATCTTTGCCAGAAGGAACCTTTGTTGACGAATGGGGTGAAATGTCAGGCGATCCGCTTTCACTCTATGGCGTCCAAAGTGAAGGCATCATGCCGAACGCAAATAGTGGTCCGGGTGCTCTTCGAACATTTGGCGAGCATAAAGGATCAGGTTTAAATTTCATCATTGAACTATTGGCGGGAGCTTTGACGGGTTCCGGCGTGCCAACTGAACCGGTAGATCCCACCAATCGAAAAGTTTGGAACGGGATGTTGTCGATTTTTCTTTCACCAAATTTTTTCAGGTCGAATAACGAGTTTGCAGGCGATGTTCGCTCCTTCATCGAATTTGTAAAATCATCCACACCTGATGCAAATAATAATGAAGTTTTAGTGCCAGGTGAAAAAGAGCGCCACATTATGGCCGAGCGCTCGGAGACAGGATTACCCCTACCTGAAAAATTATGGTTGGGAATTTGTGAATTGAGTTATTAATACCGTTTTCGTTAGATCAAACGACACGACAAATGGGAGTTTGTTGGTTAATCCTCTCCTTGATTAGAACCCATTCGGATCCCTGTTAACAATTAAACCTCCCCAGTAATATAAATTAGAATCCTTGATATTCATTTAGAGAATTTGGTAAAAAAAATGGAGTGTTCGAAATTTCAAATTCAATCAGGCTGTTGGAGATTGGTAGAGTTTCCTCGGAAGTTTTTTCCAGTTAAAACCGGTCGTGTCTACTTTAGGGTGCTTCTTGCCACAAATGCTTTCACAATGACATTTCTTGCTCAACCGCCTCTGATCTCTAAGAGCATCAACTATCAGAAAAACTTGGAAATGGTTAAAATCCTGCAACAATAAAAAAGCCTTCGACTGACGCTCTAAAAATTGAAGGAATTAACCGTTGGGAAAATAAGGATGGCGTAGAGAGAATCCGCAGAAATCCAGGGAATATTTCATGTGGGCCTGCTTTAATCATTAAACTGTTCACTTCAGTTCTGGACGATTATGTGCCATTATTACTAAATACCCACATTTTGTATAAAAGGATTGGAAATGAACTTTCCACCGCTTCCAGACTACCACGCAATTGCGGTATTAATACTGATCATATTTGCGTTGTATCTATTTACGCGGGAAAATCTCTCACTTGAAACGTCAAGTCTAGCCATTCTGTCAATACTTATCGTCGGGTTTGAGATCTTTCCTTATTCTTCCGATGGTGAATTTCTACATGCCATAGATTTTTTCAGCGGGTTTGGACATGAAGCGTTGATCGCTGTTTGTGCTTTGATGATCGCGGGCCAGGGATTAATACGCACGGGAGCGTTAGAGCCTGTTGGTCGAACCTTAGCATCTCTGTGGTCCACAAATCCGCAAATTTCGTTGCTTTTAATTTTAGTCGTAGGCGGTGTGTTAAGCGCCTTTGTCAACAATGTTCCAATCGTGGTTCTGCTACTACCTATATTAACAAGCATCTCCCTGAAAACAAATAAGCCGGCATCAGACATTCTGATGCCAGTTGGATTTTCTACATTAGTAGGAGGCATGACAACAACCATTGGAACGTCAACAAACCTGTTGATCATATCGATCGCGGCGGACCTCGGATTACCTCGGCTAAACATGTTTGATTTCTTTTTTCCGGCGGCGATCGCAGGAGGGATCGCGATTATTTATCTATGGTTAATTGCGCCACGCCTGTTACCCCGGCGAGACACTCCGCTAAGTGACATGTCTCCGCGGATATTTACCGGTCATCTGCATATTCCGGACGAAAGTCCTTCGATCGGAAAGACAATCTCCGAAGTCTATGAGCTGGTAGGAAGAGAAATTAATATAATTGAAATTCAGAGAGGTCCCGGCGTATTTGTGAAGACGTTACCAGACGTTGTTCTAAAATCAGGGGACCGAATTAGCATTCGTGGCACCCCACAGCATCTAAAGGATCTCGAAGGCCCGCTTGGCGCTTCTCTTTACGACAAGGATATCCCCGTTGATGACGAACATCCGTTAAGCGCAGAAGACCAGCAAATTGCAGAAATTGTCGTCACGCAGGGATCACCTTTAGTTGGTTCCGCCTTTTCAATAGCGCACCTTTCAGAAGAATATCAACTTTTCACGTTAGCTTTTCATCGGGCGGGAGCAGATATACTTTCAAACATCAACGACGTAGACAATGTAAGATTACGGATTGGAGATGTTTTGTTAGTGCAAGGAAGTCTTGAGAAAATATCAGCAATAAAACGTGAGGGAAAACTACTTGTACTTGATGCAACCGTAGAATTACCCCATGTAAAGCGAGCACCTTTAGCCCTGATGATCATGGTCGGTATAGTTTTAATGGCAGCCCTCAACATCCTGCCCATTGCGATCAGTGCTGTATGCGGGGTCTTCCTCATGATTGTCACAGGCTGCATCCGATGGCGCGATGGCGCTGAAGCACTCAGCACCCAGGTAATTTTAATAGTGGTCGCAAGCCTTGCCCTCGGAATGGCATTATCAAAAACCGGTGGCGCAGAATATTTGGCTCAAGTATTATTAGCTTTTGCTGGTGATGCCTCTCCGGCGGTTCTTTTAAGCGGCCTGATGTTGGTTATGGCAACATTAACAAATATCGTATCAAATAATGCGGCAGCCGTAATTGGCACCCCTATTGCCATTAGCATAGCCCAGAAACTCTCATTACCGGCAGAGCCATTTGTCTTAGCAGTTTTGTTCGGAGCGAATATGAGTTTCGCAACACCCATGGCTTACAAAACAAACCTGCTGGTAATGAATGCGGGGGGTTATCGTTTCTCAGATTTTCTTCGCGTGGGCATCCCGTTAACCCTAATTGTTTGGCTTTCTCTATCCGCGATCCTGCCTCGACTATATAATCTTTAAGAATTGCAAGAAATTGCAGTTATCATGACCAAGAAAGTTAATGTGATAACACCGTTATTGTGGCACTTCGCCTAAAACAGTCGTACGATACATTTCCCGGCGATATCCATCATGGTCATTGAAAGCATGATGAAGGCAAATTCGATTGTCCCAAAGAACCAATGTATCTTTCTGCCAACGCAAACGGCAAGTAAACGCAGGCTGGGTGATGTGCTCTCGTAAAAAATTCAATAAGGGTGCCGCCTCATATTCAGACATGCCTTCGATGCCCATGGAATAGCTTTCTTCGACATAAAGAGCTTTCTCGCCTGTCACCGGATGGGTGCGCACAATCGGGTGGAAGTTGCCCTCGACCATGGAGTTTACGTTGACCTTAATATCCATCGAACCCAACTTTCCAGGGTCTCTTTCTTGAGCATGTTTCTGAACTTCTGAAAGAACATTTTCAGCGGACATATGTACCTTCAACCCAGAGAGAACATCTTTCATTTTTTTGCTTAGAAAGTTATAAGCGAGGGCTGAATTTGCCCACATTGTATCGCCACCAAAAGGCGGTGTTTCAACCGCGCGCAATATCGTGATCGCCGGAGGGCGCTCCAAGAAAGGCGAGTCTGTGTGCCAGGAGCCGCCAAAAATCATATGGGTGCGGGCATCAGCTTCTTTAAGCACCGATTGAATATCGGGATGACCCTTGACGCCTTCGGTATAGGCATCCAGACCGAATTCGCCAAAGCGGCGGGTTAAATTTTCTTGATCTGTATGAGAAATATGCTGATCACGAAAATAGACCATTTTATGCCGGTACAGGGCATCTGATATCTCGGCGAAGGATTCATCGGTCAGGGCGCTAACTTGAACATCCTTGATTTCCGCTCCCATCGCTGCCGATAAAGGAATGACAATGATATGCTGGTATTCCTTGACGTGATTGTCAAAATGTCCGGTTGGATGAATATTCAGAATTATGGGTCCCATCGTATTATTTTATACATGGAGATCTTATCATGGCAAGACGATCTAATTGTATCAAGCGGCTCCTGGTGATAATTGTAATTCCATTATTTCTAACCGATGATTACGCCAACGCATATGTCGCGGAGTTCCCACTTCATAGCGCCAAATAATACGACCATCGGGTGAGGATTTTTCTGATAGTACTCTGCGGACATAGCTCATCATTTGCTCCTTAGAACATTAAAATTTAAAAAAATGATGTGGTTGGTTGAGGTTAGTATGTCATTCCGGATGTATACTTATAAATAACCAAATAATCGCGAAAAGGTTCCTAATCAAACCGAAAAAACAAACCATCGAGCATGATATTATCAAGCTAATTAATAATAAGAATCTATTATTGTATATAGAATAACAATTTGTCTATATAAATATTCAGTGCGATGCTACTCTATCCATGCTGGGCCTGTAGCGCGACTAAAGGTTGATTATTTTGTCTCGATAGATTACCCAAAATTCGCTGCGTGTGGATTAGCACGCTTGCGAACTAAAGCATAGGTGCGATTCCTAGCCATTTAGTGGGACATAGTTGCAGACAAGCATTTACAAGGATTCAAACGATACGATGATTCAGTTTTATTTAAACGGGAAATTGCACTCGGAGGACAATCTGCCTCCGACAACTTCAGTTCTCGATTACCTAAGAGAACGGGTCGGCCTAACCGGCACAAAGGAAGGCTGCGCCGAGGGAGACTGCGGCACTTGTTCCATTGTTTTAGTGAGAGAAGAAGATAGCAATCCGGTTTATGAAGTTGTCAATTCATGCCTTATGATGATGCCGCAATTAGATGGAAAATGTGTCGTCACCGTTGAGGGGTTGGAAAGCGAGGCCGGATTCCTCAATCCAATCCAAGACGCAATGGTTCAATCTGATGGCACCCAATGCGGCTTTTGCACACCGGGATTTGTTATGGCCCTCTACGCGCTTCGCCAAGGCGGCGAAGAAATTAGCGACGGAGTTATCCACACAGCTTTGGCCGGCAATCTTTGCCGTTGTACCGGCTACCGTCCCATCATTGAGGCGGCTCACGAAGCTTGCAGAACCCATACACAGGATGCCTATGGTGGATTAACTGATCTCGATGCTGAAAATCATTACCAAGTCGACGATCAGCAGTTCTTTGCACCCGAGAGCCTAACAGAGATAGCTGACATCTACGCGACCATCCCCGATGCCTATTTGTTAGCAGGCGGAACAGACCTTGGAATATTGACGAGCAAGGAGCGCCAGCCTTTAACTATGATCCTTCACACCTCGAATGTGAAAGAACTCAACGAAATCAACGAGACTGAAGAAGCCATCGAGTTTGGCGCCGCCGTCACCTATACGCGTGCGCTGCCGTATATTGAACGCCTTTATCCTTCATTTGCCACTTTGATCAGCAGAATTGGCTCCAGGCAAATTCGTAATATTGGGACCCTCGGTGGCAATGTAGGTAATGCGTCTCCCATCGGCGACACACCGCCCTGCCTGATCGCGCTGGATGCGACGTTGAAACTATACTCAAAGGAAGGCGAAAGAGAACTGCCCATTGAAGACTTTTTTCTGGACTACCGGAAGACAGATTTAAAGCCCGGAGAGATTATCAAATCAATCGGCATTCCCAAACTGATAGAAAACCAAGAGTTTCGTACATATAAAATTTCCAAACGTTATGACCAGGATATTTCCTCTGTGATCGGCGCATACCGGGTGGAGATAGAAAGTGACAAGATCTCTAATATTCGAACGGGCTTTGGCGGTATGGCGGCGACTCCCAAACGCGCCTTGGTTTGTGAAAAGGCGCTCATTGGCGAACCTTGGAAAGAAGAAACGATGGTATCAGCGGCGTCAGCAGTGATCGAAGATTTTCAGCCGATCGATGACCACCGGGCAAGCAAACATTATCGCCTGCGAGTTGCCGGCAATCTTTTTACCCGGCTCTACCGTGATATAGCAAATGTCGAAGACGTTATTGAGGTGATGGCATCATGATGGATGGTATAGATACAAACGCCATCATTGGCGCGGCCCATGATAAGGTCAAACACGACTCGGCAATTAAACACGTTACCGGCAAAGCCGTCTATATTGATGATCTCCCGACCCTTCCCGGTACGCTGGAGGCGGTCTTTATCACCAGTTCCCACGCGCACGCAATAATCAAATCTATCGACATCTCAAAATCGGCTTCGATGGCAGGCGTCGCTGCGGTCTTATCGGTGAAAGACATTCCTGGCCAAAATGATATCGCGCCAATTCACGATGATGAACCGCTCTTGGCCGATGGGGTAGCTGAATATGTCGGCCAGCCCATCGCTATTTTGGCAGCGGATACTTACGATCAGGCATTTACGGCGGCCAAAGAGGTGGCGATTGAATATGAGGTGCTCGAGCCAGTGCTTAGCATCGAAGAGGCGCTTGAAAAAGAGCAATATACCGGTCCTACCCAGTTGATGCAGCGCGGCGACAGTGCTGGTGCCATAGATAGCGCAACGCAAAAAATCTCGGGTGAGATATCTTGCGGCGGCCAAGATCACTTTTACCTGGAAAGTAACATTGCTTTGGCGGTGCCGGGGGAGGATACAGATATGCTGGTCTATTCGTCGACCCAGCATCCAAGCGAAGTTCAACATGTCGTTTCCCACCTACTCGGTGTGGCGTTCAACGATATTACAGTCGAGGTGCGGCGCATGGGCGGCGGATTCGGCGGCAAGGAAAGCCAGCCGACAATCATCGCCGGCGCAGCTGCGATGTTGGCGGCGAAAACTGGACGGCCCGTAAATTGCCGCCTCAGGCGGGACGCCGACATGGTCATAACCGGCAAGCGCCATGATTACTTATTTAAGTATCATGTCGGGTTTGACGACAGTGGCCAGATTGAGGGCGTCGATATCGACATGGCCATGCGCTCTGGCAATGTCGCCGATCTTAGTATTGGTGTGCTGGCAAGAACACTTTGCCATGGTGATAATTGTTATTACCTACCGAATGTCACTTTCCGGGGTTACCCGTGCAAGACCAACACGGTTTCCAACACGGCATTTCGGGGTTTTGGCGCCCCCCAAGGCATGCTGGTCATCGAAACAATCATTGAGCATATTGCTCGCATCCTGGGGAAAAGCGTTGAGGAAATCCGGGCGGTAAATTATTACGGCACCGATGATCGAAACATCACGCCTTACGGTCAGACGGTGAAGGATAATATTATTGTTGAACTGACCGAGCGGTTGGCGAAAGAAGTTGGGCTAGAAGATCGAATAGTGGCCGTCGACAAGTTCAATGCCGAAAATAAAACACTTAAAAAAGGTATCGCCATGATGCCAGTGAAATTCGGCGTGTCATTTAACACACCTCTTCTTAATCAGGCTGGCGCACTCGTACATGTCTATACCGATGGCAGCGTACATCTGAACCATGGCGGCACCGAGATGGGGCAGGGGCTTTTCACCAAAGTTGCTCAGGTAGTTGCCACGGTTTTCCAAATTGATATCAATAATATAAAGATATCCTCAACCCGAACCGATAAAGTTCCCAATACTTTGGCGACCGCGGCATCGGTTGGCTCCGACCTCAACGGCATGGCGGCCTTCAATGCGGCTAATACAATCAAGGCTCGAATGACCGAAGTAGCGGCAAGTCATTTTGCAGTGGATCAGGCAGATATCAAGTTTCGCCAGAATAGAGTCTATGCGGGCAATGACAGCCTGTCATTTGCCGATTTGGCTCAACTCTCTTGGGTAGAACGGGTCTCTTTGTCGGCCACGGGGTATTACAAGACGCCTGACCTTACCTGGGACCTCAAAACCATGACCGGCAGTCCGTTCTATTATTTCACCTACGGTGCCTGCATCTCCGAGGTAGTCATCGATACGCTAACGGGCGAATCCAGGGTGTTAACCGCCGACATATTGCAAGATTGCGGCAACTCCTTGAACCCCGCTGTCGACTATGGCCAGATTGAAGGTGGCTTTGTTCAAGGTATGGGGTGGCTGACTTCGGAAGAATTAGTCTGGGATGACAAGGGAAGGCTTTTGACGCACGGGCCGTCCACCTACAAAATCCCTGGCAGCCGGGATGTTCCTCCAGAGTTAAACATTCATATCTTGGAGGACGCGCCCAATCGGGTTCCAACGATCTTCAGATCTAAAGCGGTCGGTGAACCCCCGATTATGTTGGCGATATCTGTTTGGCTGGCCTTGCGCGATGCCGTCGCAAGATTGGCGGACGGAACACGTATGCCCAAGCTTAATGCGCCAGCCACACCGGAAGCCATTCTGAGGGCCGTCGATGATATTTGCAGCAAAGTAAGTGAATAACTTAATTTATCGGTACGGTTTTAGACATAAATCGCGGGGACCATGCCCGTATCAACTCGTGAAATCGTCAATTTATCCGCATTTTAATGGTTTGAGATCCTACATTAAAAAACCTTAAATCTAATTCTTTAACGGGTATTCAGACTGTAGAGTTAGATTAAATACTCCCAAAATTACCGTAATCAAAGCGGACCGCGGCGAAATTCGCCACCTGGCAATTGAAAATGGATATCGTGGGCATCCGCAATACGAACGACCTCATGCGGGTTCGGAACATTATGGATGGCCTTGAATAGATCAAACGTTTTGTTCGTTGGTTCAGCCCAAAAAACTCCTTTTGCCGTTTCCCCGGAGTTGTTGAATAGGGAGTGGGTTACATAACGTGGAAAAGTTATAATTTCTCCAGGAACCGCATGACGCTCCTCGCCGTCCAGCACCATATCCAATTCGCCTTCAGTCAGATAGAGGAACTCATCCTGGGTCGAGTGTGAATGCGGTGGAATGAACGTTTCTTCAGGTATAATCGCTTCCCACCAAAATCTATTCTCATCAAGTTGTTTCGGAATATAAATCTGTCCCATGACATTCCAAACCATGCCGCCAATGGGCTTGGTTTCGCTCAAAATGCGGTCGATCTCTTTTACAGTCACAGTCATGGTTAACCTCCTTTTTTTAATTTATTTTGCGCCTTACTCCAAACGGGGTTGAAAGCGGCAAAAATTGGTTTCGGCTTCCAACGCTTTCGTACATCAGCTAACTCCTCCTTATTGTAGTAGCCGATCAAGATACCAGCTTCAGCAATGTTTCGCTGTATATCAGTATTTTCAAGCATGCCGTCTGTTACAGTCACGCGTTGACGAGGCTTTAAGGCCCATTCAAATAATAATTGATCAAGCCTACTTCGTTCCTGTTCGAACGTTGGATCATCTCCAAGATCATTGAACTCGTTGGGATCAACCTCAAGATCGAATAGCATCGGTCTAAAACCGTCGGACCGAACATATTTATAGCGGCCGTCGAAAACCATACGTAGCCAGCACTCACGCGGCGGCATATCGAGGTCGATACGGGCATTCATAAAAGCATAGTCATATTCGCTGATCACATATGAGCGCCAGTCATCTGGCTTCTCATCATGGATGAGAGGTTGAAGCGCGCGACCGTCTAAGATGTGGGGCTGAGGATACCCTCCGACGGCCTGCAATATCGTCGGCACAAGATCGATAGCCTCAACTAACTCGTTGGAGGTGGTCCCTCGGGTTTTATTTGCTTCCGGGCTGGGGTCATAGACGATAAACGGAATATGTACGCTAGGTTCATGAAATAAATCTTTCTCTCCCATCCAGTGATCACCAAGATAGTCGCCGTGATCCGAGGTAAAGACGATCATTGTATTGTCCATCTGACCTCGTTCTTCCAAAAAGTTAATTAACCGGCCGATCTCATCATCAATTTGTTTGATCATGCCCATATAGGCCGGCAATACCGAATTACGCACCTCTTCACGAGACATCGCCTGAGAAATATTGAGCTTCTGAAATTCACCGTAGACAGGATGAGGGTTTTCTTTTTCACTTTCATCCCGCACTAACGGCAATGCATCATCTGGACCGTACATATCCGAATAAGGAGCCGGCGTCATATAAGGCCAGTGTGGTTTGATATAGGAGAGATGAAGGCACCAGGCCTCCTTGTCCGCTTCTGAGATAAAATCCATGGCTCGGCCCGTTATATACGCTGTCTCGGAGTGCTCTGCAGGAACCCGCGCCGGCAAGTGAGCATGCTTGAGGTACCAGCCCGAGAGGAGTTCGCCATTCGGTCCCTCAGCGGAGTTGGCCCAGTCCTCCCAAGGATTTTCTCCGCCAAAACCCTTTTCTCGAAGGTATTGGTTATACCGAGGGTTGGGATCATGGCCGGAGCTGGGATGCACGCCGTCATCCCTTTCAAAGGGCTCGAACCCACATTCTGCAGCGAAAACCCCTTCAGGAGATTTTTCATCGATCCCCAGGCGTGCCATACCCATATAGTCGGCACGCACATGTGTCTTTCCAACCAGCGCCGTCCGGATACCAAGAGGGCGTAGGTGATCGCCTAGCGTTTGCTCTCCGACGCGCAGAGGCACGAAGTTCCAGCTTGCTCCGTGAGAGTTGACGTATCGTCCCGTGTAGAAACTCATTCGCGAAGCGCCACAGACCGGTGACTGACAATAAGCGCGGTTGAACTGTACGCCCCGTTTGGCTATCCCATCGATATGCGGTGTTTCCAGGTTCGGATGGCCATAGCAGGACAGATAATCCCAGCGCAACTGATCACACATGATGAACAGAATATTACGTGCTTTTGACATGTTTTATTACCTCAACCATTTCTTAAGGAGCATGTATCAAGTCATTTATGTTTTGACGCAAACATAACGTTTAACCTAAAGCCTCTTTCAAAGCGGCTAAACAGGCGCTGTTATCTTCTTCGGTTCCGACGGTTATACGGATGTTATGCTCATATCCGATATCGGCCCATGCATTAATTTGGATGCCCTTCTCCAGCATCAATTTTACCATCTCGCGACCATTACCCGGTATCGGTGTAGATACAAAATTGGTGACAGACGGCAATGGATTGAGATCCAACTTCTTCAAACCGTCATAGATTTGATCTCGACCAGCGGCTATTGTAGTTAAAATAAAGTCCAGATAATCAGTATCGAGAAGGGCTGCCTCGCCTGCATATTGAGCCAACAGAGGAACGTTGAATACACATGTTGTTTTTTGAAGCGCCTGAGCGAGATTTGTGTCGCTACAGAGTGCATAACCAATCCGCATCCCTGCCATAGCGTAAGCTTTTGAGAACGTAAATACGGTAATCCAGGGACCCTTTCGTGTTTTTAAAATTTCTAAAACATTGGGGCCGCCTGCGTGAATACCAAAGTCATAGTAGGCTTCATCTACGCAGAGAAGTACGTCTTCTGGTACACCATGGATTATTTTTTCTAATCCTGCCTGGTCAACCAGACGGCCGCTCGGATTATTGGGTGTAATTAAAAAGACGATTTGAGTGTTTTTATTAATCGCATTTAAAATTCCATCAGTATCGGCATTACCGTCGGTTAAGTTCTCGACCTCTATTACGTCCGCTTCAAATGCCGCCACCATGGACTTATAACCCCAGAAGGTTGGAACGGGGAGGATAAGTCCCTGTCCGGGCGAAAGAGACAGGTCGATGGCACCTTTCAGAAGCTCTTCACTGCCATTACCCCAAACGATACAATTGTTATCGATAGCCGTTCGTTCAGAGATGATATCACTCAGATGCGGGCATTGAGCATCAGGATACAGATTGACCGAACCCAAATTATCCTGCATCGCTTTAATAACTTTAGGTGATGGCGGATAACAGCACTCATTTAAGCCCATAGCCCTGATTTTTGACGTATCTAAACCATTGTACCGCAGCGCTCCATCAGTGGGGGGCTCAACTTTATTAGGTGCGTCCTGAAGCGCTTTTCGAATATAGGGGGTTGGATTATAAACGTCATCCATTTGTGTTTCCTTTGAAAATATTTTTATAAATGATGTAATACCTGGCCAATAAAATTCTGGGCACGCTCGGATGCCGGGTTATCAAAAAAGGCGTCGGGCGTATTTTCTTCTATAATTTGGCCTTCATCCATAAAAATTACCCGATCCGCGACAGTCCTGGCAAAACCCATTTCATGTGTCACGACCAACATCGTCATACCTTCCTGCGCAAGATCCACCATCACATCAAGAACTTCCTTTACCATTTCAGGATCCAGGGCAGACGTAACCTCATCAAACAACATAATTTTAGGCTTCATACAAAGGGAGCGAGCAATGGCCACGCGTTGTTGCTGTCCACCGGATAATTGTGCGGGATATTTGTCGGCCTGGTCAGCAATTTTAACCCGCTCCAGATAGGTCATAGCAATTTCTTCCGCCTCAGATTTAGGGACGCGTCGTACCAAATATTGTCCAATAACCAGGTTATCTTTCACGGTCATGTGCGGGAACAAATTGAACGATTGAAAAACCATTCCAACCTCTGAACGTATTGAGTCAATATTTTTGAGATCGTCAATCAATTCAATACCGTCAACTATTATTGTACCTTTCTGGTGTGCCTCAAGTCGATTGATACAACGAATTAAAGTTGATTTTCCTGAGCCTGAAGGGCCGCAAATTACAATGCGTTCTCCCTTAGCCACAAGGACATCAATGTCACGTAGAACGTGAAAATCACCAAACCATTTATTAACTTTATCGAATGAGATGATAGTATCGTCTGACATCAATGCATCCTTTATTGTTGTTCAATGTTGCTACGATTTTCCAAACGTCTTGAATATTTAGACATGCCAAAAGTAAAAATGAAATAAATTAATGCCGCAAACGTATATGCCGAACTAAAAATATGTGGTGGCCCAATCCAATCGGAGGATTCTAGTGAAATTTGAATAATTCCAAGTAGGTCGCTAAAGCCAATTAACATAACAATCGTTGTTTCTTTAAATATCATAATACAGGTGTTCATCAACGCAGGTATCGAGTTGCGAATGGCTTGGGGCAAAATGATGTAACCCATCATTTTCCAGTAGGACATCCCGATTGCACGGGATGCTTCAAATTGTCCGATGGGTATAGATTGTAGACCCCCTCTAAACACTTCGGCCATATACGCAGAGTTAAATGCTGCAAAAGCTATAAATGCCCGAACAACAACATCTATCCCTGCGCCGTCCGGAATAAAAATCGGAAGTAGTGCGACAAACATCACAATAATAACGATATGCGGTACGCCGCGCCAGAACTCAATAAAATAAGTACAGACTTTACTGATGACTTTAAGATCTGATGTCCGACCAAGTGCCAGGATGAGCCCCAAAGGAATGGAGCCCAGGATTGCAATACTGGCAATTACCAGGGTTAATAAAAGACCACCAAATTCCTCGGGAGCAACATATTTTAGATCAAACGCGTCACCGACTAAGAAAATATACGCCGTAATTGGAAAAATGATAATCATCGTTATCCGAAAATATTTAGTCCAACGACCATACGAGTACAAAAATGATATAATTGTCAGAGCGGCCAATGCATAGACAATATTTACTCGCCAATAAAGTTCACTGGGGTATAGACCATAAACAAAGAGACGCCATCGGTCGGTAACAAAAGCCCAGCATGCAGCGTTAATATCGGGACACGATTTTGCTGAATCGCCAAACCAAACGGCATTTATAAATGCCCAATGAATTAGGAAATTAGCCAGATTAAAAATAATATAGATCAGTACCAATGTAATCAGTGAGTTAAACCAGCTGGAAAAGAAATTAATGCGGAGCCAGCCTAACAGGCCTTTAGATTGGTAAGGCGCAGGTTGCGGCATTTTGAAAGGCGCAAGAATAGGTTCCATCTTTCTAAACTACCTTTCCGGTATTCGGGTCATGTGGTTGTAAATAGCCATAAGCATGGCAATGAAAAGGCTGATACCCAGATACCCGGCAAGTGTAATCGCCTGGAGTTCCATCACCTGTCCGGTTTGAGGAGCTATTGCTCCATCCATGGCCCAGAAAAAATCAGCGTAGCCTATTGCGCCGGCAAGAGCTGTTGATTTGGCAAGGCTCAAATATTGATTTGTAATCGGAGGAATAATAAACCGCATGGCTTGCGGAACAATAACTTGGGAATAAGTCTGCATGTTCGTAAAGCCAATGGAGCCGGCGGCTTCTTTTTGACCTTTATCAACAGATTGAATGCCTGCACGTATAATCTCTCCCACGAATGCCGCGTTATACAATGTCAGACCGAATACCATTGCTGTAAATTCCGGTTCAAGAGCGGTTCCACCTTCAAAATTAAAACGACCAAATTTCGGGACTTCCCAGGTAACTGGAAAATCCAAAACCCAGGCGACAAGCAGTGGCAATAGGATGATCAAGCCTGCTCCCAAAATGAGTGACGGAAAAGGTTGCCCTGTATTTTTTTGTCGGTGTTTTGCCCATGCCCAAATAATGGCGGAGATTAATGTCGCTATCAAAACGGCCCACGCAACAAATTCCGCGCCGCCCTCTAAAATAGGTAACGGAATAAAGAAACCTTCTATATTAAGAAATGCCACGTCAAAAAAACTAATGGAAGATCTTTTCATGGGCAGCATTTTAAGCGCTGCAAAATACCAGAAGAAAAGTTGGAGCAGCAGAGGGACATTTCGGAAAACCTCCACGTAGCCATTACCAAACTTACGCAGAAGGAGGTTCGACGAAAGTTTAAACATTGCAATAAAAAAGCCCAATATAGTGGCGAGAATTATGGCAATAAGCGATAGAAAGATCGTATTGAGCAGGGTTACGATCATCGCCTCGATGTAGGTCGATCGCGGGCTGTAGTCGATAAGTGCCGGGCTGATGGGAAAGCCGGCTTCATCGGTTAAAAAATCGAAGCCCGTTTTCAGGCCAAGCCGGGCCATATTGGTTGTCGCTATATCATATACCCAGAACATCCCGCAAATTATGACTACAACCAGTCCCCATTGGTACGTAAGCGAACGTACACTGCCTTTGCGCCAGAAGCTGAGTAAATTTTCCATCAAATAGACTTAAGTGTTTCAATACTAATGGGTGCCTCATTGAAATTAATTAATGAGGCACCCAGGGATCAGTTTATTGGGTAATGGTGTTAAGGCTTAACGGAAAGGAGGAGAAATAAGCAGTCCACCTTTAGTATGCAGTACGTTCTTGCCTCGAGGCATGTTTAAACGACTATCTTTGCCTAAATGTTTTTCCCACATTTCACCGTAATTACCGACGGCTTTAATGGCATTGTAGGCCCAGTCTTTACCCAGTCCAATTTTTGCTCCGAACTTTCCTGTTGTCCCCAAAATACGTTGGACAAATGGGTTCTTTGCACTTGACCTCATCTTATCGACATTCTTGCTGGTAATCCCAAATTCCTCAGCGGCGATAAGAGCGTTAAAAGTCCAGACAACAATATCTTTCCAGACCTGATCGCCGTGACCCACCATGGGTGAAATAGGCTCATTTGAAATAGTTTCCGGTAAGATCATATGTTCATCCGGGTTTGTCATGGCTAAACGACGAGCACCAAGACCAAACTTATCTGTGCAGAAAGCATCGCAACGCTTTGCATCATACGCCTTTTGAGCTTCGCCCATACTTCCAAATGTCACCTGCTTGAACTTCATCCCGTTTTTGCGGAAGTAATCCGACACATTACCTTGAGTTGTCGCACCAGCTGACATGCAAAATGTTGCGCCATCCAACTCTTTAGCTGATTTTACGCCGAGGCTTTTGCGAACCATGAAACCCTGGCCGTCAAATACCATAACGCGGGTAAAATCCAGTCCTTGGCCCACGTCTCGCGCGAATGTCCAGGTAAATCGGTGAGTGACCACATCGACCGTACCAGCTTTCATAGCATTAAAAGCGACAGGCAGTTTCATTTTTGTTGTTTTGATTTTATCAGCGTCACCAAGTACCGCTGCTGCAATAGCGCGGCACAAGTCAACATCAAAGCCAACCATTTTTCCCGCTTTATTCGGGAAAGCGTAACCCGGCACGCCTGGCACAACGCCACAATGAAGAATGCCAGCTTTTTTTACGTCCGCTAAACGATCGGCCTTTGCCGCAGTCGCCATAATACCTAAAGAGGCGATTGCAGCTGACATTACGGTCAAGCGTCCAATTTTAGAATTAAGAAATCTCATTTACTATCTCCCAGTGAAGGTTTTTATTTTATCAATAATAGAATTTAAGTTGGTTTTAACACTAATTTGACAACGAGCTTAATACAAGTATTGTTATATTGTAAATACGCGTAACTGCAACCTATTATTAAGATGTATTTGTGAAAAAAGATTTATGCCTGCTAAAGACACAGAGCCCTATATCTCAGAGGAAAAAGTAACAACACAAATTCGAGCAATTTGGGTGCGCAATTTTGCTTGTATAAAGGAGACACTACGTCAATTTGATCTCACGCCAGTGCAGTGGCGCGTCCTGGCAAATTTGCAAGAATTCAATGGGCAGAATGTCTACTCGCTTGCGGAACGCAGTTACACAAACCGCGCAAACCTCAGTCGTGACGTCGCAATCCTGGAAAAGTTAGGCCTGGTTGAGCGCAACAGAGAAAGTCGGGATCAACGGAATGTCCTGGTGACACTCACCTACGCCGGTAAAATTAAATTTGATCAGGTTAGACCGGCAGTGGAACAGGAAACAAATTTTATCCTCGAAGGCCTCTCATCCCCCGAAATCGAAACTTTGATGCGATTACTGGTTAAAATAAAACATAACTCCTATCGTCAACACCCTATGGTTCATAACACTAGCAAGGAAAAGTCTAATGGCTGATATAGCGCAAAAAACCGGCGGACAGATTATCGTCGATCACTTGGTAAACAATGGTATTGACCGGGTGTTTTCAGTGCCGGGTGAGAGTTTTTTAGGCGTCATGGATGCCTTATATGATCGAGCAAATGAAATTCAATTTATAAACTGTCGACAGGAAGGTGGCGCCGCTTTTATGGCGGCGGCCTTCGGTAAATTAACCGGAAAACCAGGCGTTTGTTTTGTCACTCGTGGGCCGGGTGCGACGAATGCAAGTATTGGCGTACATGTTGCCAAACAAGATTCTGTACCGATGATTTTATTTGTGGGACAAGTTTCCGTATCATCTACCCATCGGGAAGCCTTCCAAGAGGTTGACATCCCTGCGATGTTTAAGCCCCTAGCCAAATGGGCCGTACAAATTGATGACGCCGAACGATTACCTGAGTTACTCAACCGAGCCATAAAGGTTGCCACCTCCGGCAGACCCGGTCCAGTGGTTATAGGTATTCCTGAAGACATGCAGATGCAATTAGCGAATGCACCCGAAGTTGCGCCGAACGTTCCGATAATTTCTGGCCCTTCTTCAACTCAAATTGAGCAGTTAGGTAATTTGATTAGTGGAGCACAGCAACCCGTAATGATGTTGGGGGCTTCAACTTGGAATTCGGAGGCGTGTGATCAAATCTCAGAATTTGCCAAACGGCACGATATTCCAGTCGTGGCGGGCTTTAGGTGCCAAGATAAAATCAATAACGATCATCCCAATTATATTGGCAGCATAGGTCCAGGGACGCCACCTCATATAACCAACCTAATTAATGGCTCTGATTTATTCATGGTTCTTGGCGTCGAGTTGAGTGAGATTGTTACCCAAGGGTTCTCGCAATTCACCTTGCCAAGGATGAAGCAAACGTTGGTTCACGTGCACCCAGAGGAAGAAGAACTGGGCCGCATTTATCAACCTGAACTCGCAATTCAATCCAGTATGACAGAGTTTGCAACGTCGGTGGCCGACAAGACCTTTAAAGTAAATACAAAGAAGACGGCAAATACCCAAGAGCTTAGAGAGCAATTTGAAAAATTCGTTGTGCCCTCGACGTGTCCCGGGGATGTTCACATCGGCGAAATACTGGCATGGCTCGATACGAGATTGCCGAATGACGCAATCGTATCATGTGGCGCCGGGAATTATACCCACTGGATATTGAGGTTTATCCAACATCGCCGTTTTGGGACGCAACTAGCGCCTCTTGGAGCTGTCATGGGATATAGTGTGCCGGCAGCAATCGCCGCCTCAATACAATTTCCTGATCGCATCTCCGTTGCTTTCGCGGGCGACGGATGCTTTCTGATGAACGCCCAAGAAATTGCAACAGCGAAAATGTATGGTGCCAGCCCAATAATTATAATTATTAACAACGGAATTTATGGCGCTATTCGAATGCATCAAGAACGCGTATTTCCAACGCGCTCCATCGGTACCGATCTGGTAAATCCAGATTTTGTCGCCTATGCCAACGCCTTTGGCGCGAATGCCTATCGAATTACAAAAACAGAAGACTTTGAAAAGGCCTTCGAGGCGGCCGTTACAAATCAGGGGCCAAGTATAATTGAACTTGTCGTTTCTGAAGAGGCTATTTCGCCGGCTTTTACGTTGACCGAGTTGACCGAGAAGTCGCTCAAAAATCAGAAGGTGTGATTTATGGCGAAAAATTTTACAGACCCAAATATACTTGTGCGCGCAGAGATCGCAACACT
Source organism: Rhodospirillales bacterium (assembly GCA_012960465.1). Classification (GTDB taxonomy): domain Bacteria; phylum Pseudomonadota; class Alphaproteobacteria; order Rhodospirillales; family UBA2165; genus TMED23. The sequence continues at coordinate 40,687 of DUBF01000069.1, forward strand.
GCCCACTCCCGGCTTTGGTGTTAAATATGATGAGTTCCAGAGAGATAACCCGGATTTAGAAATTATAAGATTGGGCAGTAATGAAAATTTATACGGTCCAAGTCCCCTCGTTTTAAAAGCGATTGAGGATAGTATCGGGGAAATTAATTTTTATCCCGATAACACCTGCACCGAAATTTCTGAGAAGATGGGTCACGTATTAGGTGTGGATCCGTCGCGGCTTGTTTTCGATTGCGGTGCTGAGTCAATTATGTTGACGTTGATGAATTTATGTCTGAGGCCTGGCGACAAAGTGGTCAGTTTAATTCCAAGTTTTCCACCTATCTATACCTGGACGGCGGCTGTCGGTGCCGAGGTTATTGGCGTAGAGCATGAAGATGACTTATTGTTTTCCGCTGACAAATTTTGTGATGCGGCGGCCGGCGGCGTTAGAATGGTTTATCTGTGCATGCCAAACAATCCAACGGGAAGTTATTTCACAGGGCCTGAACTATCTGCCATTGTGGAGGCCTCTTCATCTGATACCTTGTTTGTGCTTGATGAAGCCTATGTGGAATTTTCGCGCGATAAATCGAATTATCCTAATGCTATCCAAATCCTTGAGGCGGCGGGCCAGCCTTATATATCGCTTCGAACCATGTCAAAGGCGTATGCCCTTGCCGGCATGAGGATCGGCTACGGCATTTGTTATCATGAGGAATTTGCCGGGTTGCTCAAGCGCGCCAACACCGTTTTTAATGTGGGCGTATTAACCTTGAGGGCGGCTGTCGCCGCTTTATCCGACCCCCAACATGTCAAAAAAACTCTCAGCGCTGTTTCCGATGAGAAAAGCCGTGTCGAAAAAGAAATGCTTTCCATGGGTATACGTTTATTTAATTCAGCCGGTAATTTTAATTGCGTCTGGGTATCCGAATTCAGCCAGGCTCTCGACATTCAAAATAAAATGCAGCAGGTTGGAATTTTTATCAAAGGACAAAAAGGACGTCCAACAAAACAGGGTGATTTTGAGGGCGTTTTGCGGATTACCGTTGGCACACCCGCATATAACGATAAAATGCTAAAGGAGTTGGAAACTCTGATCTAAGGTTACGAAAAACCATTATTCAGTATGAATAATTCCCCATTACCACCGATGTCAGGCGTTATTTGAGCTAATATCTACTGGTGCTTATTATTACGATGGGACCATCATCGATCGGCAGAGAGAAAAGACTTTTGAACTCCGTATTCCGCAGGAAAAACAGCAAGAGTGTTTCGAATTTAAAGATCATATAATTGAGGCAGGATCGCGGATAGAGAGCGCCAAACGATTAAGGTGAGCGGGATGCCAACGCGAATAAAATCGGAAAAACGATAATCACCTGGCGAAAGGCGTTTGTATTAGTTAAATCACGGTCCGCCTATGGTAACAAAATTGTTGAACCGACGTTCTTGCCACGCTCCAAGTCTCGGTGAGCCAGATGTGTATCACTCAAAGGATAAATCTGATTCACACGGATTTTGATGTTCTCCTTCTCGACCATGTCAAACAATTCAGCGGCAGTGGCTTCCAATGCTTTGCGTGGTGTTATGAAGTGACGCAGGGACGTGCGCCGGAAACTTAGGGATCCTTTCGTCATCAATACACTAGGTTCTATGGGATCTAATTTGCCCGAGATGTCGCCATAAGAGATCAAATGGCCCAGTGGGCGTAAGCTCGCAATCGAAATATCAAAGGTATCTCTCCCAACGGGATCATAGACGGCTTGGACACCTTCGCCATTGGTAATTTCGCGAACCCGTTCGGCGACATTTTCGTTTTTGTAGTTTATAGGGAAATCACATCCATTCAATTTTGCTATTTCAGCTTTTTTGTCGCTACTGATTGTGCCAATAACTCTCGCGCCTAAATGTTTTGCCCATTGACACATAATGGTGCCAACACCTCCGGCAGCAGCATGGATAAGTATACTATCACCCTTCTGGACGTTATACGCACGACACAAAAGATATTGGGCGGTCATGCCTTTGACCATCATTGCTGCAGTTGTTTTATCGTCTATGGAGTCAGGAACTACTATAACTTTCTCCGCATCGACAAGCCGGCTCTCCGTATAACCACCAAAGCCACCGAACCCGTAGGCGACCCTTTGACCAACATTAAGCCCGTTCACGCCACAACCAACCTCTTCGATAATACCAACAGCTTCACGACCAAGAGTGAGTGGGAACTGGTCGGAGGCAAAACTACCTTCCCCAGCGCGAAGAAGAACCTCATTATAATTAACACCAATCGCGGTTTGCCGCAGTCGGATTTCTCCTGGGCCTGGCTTGCCAATTTTAACATCCTCGTACTTAAGGACTTCTGGTCCACCAAACTCATGAATTCGAACAGCTTTTACCAACAATTGAACTCCTTGAAATCGCAGATCGATTGGAACGAGGTGCGTTAGCACCTTTAAATAAAACTTGAATGAAGGCGCATTTTTTAACATTGCATCAAATGAACTTTTATTTCAATCTACGAGTTGTAGGTTTTCTTACAACTTTGCACTAAAAAAAATTTGGCGCTACGCTGAAGAATCCTGGCCGAAGGAGATCATTAACCCGCAGGCGATGAAATAGAACCAAAATGAGCGCAGTAATCTTTATTCACGTAAAGAATAGAATTTGATGCTATTTGACCATGGAGGTATTTATGATTGAAGCTTTATTGACTGCATTCGGTCTCGTTTTTGCATGGCCAGCTATCGGATACCTGATGCTTGGAATTGGTCTGGGTATCTGGATTGGCGCAATCCCTGGATTGGGTGGCATTATAGGATTGGTTCTGTTACTGCCCTTTACGTTCGGTATGGAAACAATTCCGGCCTTCGCTTTGTTGCTGGGTCTTTGGACAGTCACCGCTACCAGCGATACGATCTCTTCAGTGATGCTCGGTATTCCCGGAACCGCGGCTTCCCAAGCAACCATCCTTGATGGCTATCCAATGGCTCAGAAGGGTTTGGCAGCAAAGGCTTTCGGGGCCGCTTTTACGGTATCAGCTATCGGTGGTGTGGTAGGTGCTATAATCTTGGCCGTTTCACTGCCTATTATATCCCCGGTTATTATGGCTTTTGGATCACCGGAATTATTCGCTCTCGGTATGCTCGGCCTGGCTATGGTCGGCACCTTGAGTGGTGCTTCTATCATGAAAGGCTTAGCAGCGGGGATGTTAGGATTGATGTTGGGGACGATAGGTTTGGCTGAAACTGTGGCTATCCCGCGCTATACGTTTGGGTCACTCTATCTTATGGATGAGCTTCCTATAATTCCCGTTGTTTTGGGATTATTTGCAATTCCGGAACTTATGGAACTGGCGGTTAAGAATGTATCTATTTCCCGTGTCCCAAAAGATCAGGCCGTTGGTGGTGGGATTATCGATGGTATCCGGGAAGTTCGTAAACACTGGTGGTTGGCTCTTCGTTGTAGCATTCTCGGGTCTTACATAGGCATGCTTCCCGGGCTTGGAGCCTCAATCGTTGACTGGATCGCCTACGGTCATGCGGTGCAGAGTGCTAAAGACAAATCCCAGTTTGGAAAGGGAGATATTCGTGGTGTCATTGCCCCTGAAGCTGCAAATAATGCGATCAAGGGGGGGGCGCTTATTCCAACAGTTGCTTTTGGCATCCCCGGTAGTTTAGGGACTTCAATTTTGCTCGGTGCGCTTATTATGCAAGGCCTTCGCCCAGGACCGATGATGTTGTCGGAGAACCTTCATATTACTTTCTCTTTGGTGTGGATGATTGTTGTTGCCAATATTGTGGTTGCCGGGTTGCTTATGCTTTGGTCCAAGCAAGTTGCAAAAATAGCCTTTCTTCCCGGCCATCTGGTGGTTCCTGGTGTTATTGTGTTCGTATTCATGGGAGCATGGCTGGGAGGAGCTTCCTACGGTGACTGGATTACCTGTCTGACAATAGGTATCGTTGGCTTTATCATGAAACGGGGTGGATGGCCACGACCGCCCTTGGTCCTCGCACTCATTCTCGGCAACATCCTTGAAAATACGTTTCAGATCAGCAATCGAGCTTACGATGGGCTGTCATGGCTAACGCGTCCGATCGTCATGATCGTCGTAGCATTGGTTGTCTTGACCTTGATTTTTGCGGTTCGTGGGATCATTAAACATAAGAAAGGGCAGTCGAACGATCCAGATTCTGCAGTCGTAGGAGAGGGTGGTGAAAGAAATCCCCTCGTTTCCCTACCTTTTTCGGTGGCTCTTGGCATCATGTTTGTTTGGGCAGCATTTGAGTCCATTTCCTGGCCGGCAGAAGTCAGGCAATTTCCCATTATCATCGCTATACCGGGTGCCATCCTTGTGTTCGTGACGTCGTTTCATGATTCTCGCGACCTGGTTCGGGCACGGGCAGCGGCGGGAAGCCTAGCTAACGCGGTATATACTTTCTCTGAACAGGCGGTGCTGCCAAAAGCACTAATGTTTTTTGGTTATCTCATTGTTATGTTGTTGTTGACACTGGTGGTTGGTCAGAAAATCGCTATGCCAATTTTTATTGGTCTCTATTTGTGGCGTTGGGGCGGTTACGGCTTGCGGGTTTCTCTTGGTTACGCCTTGGGAGGTTGGGCTTTCATTGTTCTTTTCTATGATCAAGTCATGCACCTTATTTTTCATCCGTCGTTTTTCTATTCCATGGTACAGCCTCTTGTTCCTGAGTGGTTCCCTGGCTGGCTAATTTATTAACCCCCGACATTCGGTCATCTAAACAGAGGTCTTAAAAGGAGATATTAGAAATGCCCAGATACTTCAACCCGGAAACCATAAGCCCACCGTTCAATCCCTATAGTCACGGCGCAGAGGCAAGGGCTGGTAGCCGTCTTCTCTTTCTCGCCGGTCAGGTTGGAGCCGACAAGAACGGTAATATTGCGGCGGATTTCGAGGGTCAAGCCAACTTGGCTTACGCAAATATTGAAGCCATTCTGAACGATGCGGGAATGGAATTCGCCAACTTGGTAAAGATGACGACATTTTTAATTAATACTGAGGACGGGCCTAAAATGCGCGAAATCCGGAAATCATTCCTAAAGGATGTCCGGCCTCCTCACACTCTGCTTTACGTCAGCCGACTCGCCAATCCTGAATTTTTGATTGAAGTCGAAGGCGTTGCGGCCGCGGACTGAGCGCATGCGCTACTAACTCGTAAAAATATTCTTGACGTTGTTTGATGCTGATCTTCTTTATTGGGACAGGTCTCGTTCCGAAATTTTTTCAACTGTTGGGATGGACCCACAAAGGTTTAATTATACCATCCTGATTAGCGGTTAACATTGTCAAAGATTCTTGAGTAGATTGTAATGCTATCGGTTGCCTGATATAATCAATAGAAGTGTGAGAAGCCCGATTTAATAGAATTCTGTGGGCTAATCCCTCAATAATCTGTCATTTTTTTTTGATGGCAATAAAGAAATTTTTGCAAGGGGAGGTAGAATCATGAGACGTTTAGGTGTACTTTTTTCCGCTACTGTGGCAGCAGTCGCGGCTTTATCGACATACGGATTACTCGGTGAAGTAATTGCCAAACCTTATTATCAAGGCAAAACCATCACAGTGATTATAGGTCTTGGACCGTCATCCGGCGGTACTACTATGGGCCGGGTAATAAGCAAGCATATGTCCAAGGCAATTGCAGGTAATCCTAAGATGGTTATTAAGAACATGCCTGGCGCGGCTTTTATGAAAGCACACAAATACGTGCTTAAGTCGGCTCCGAAGGACGGAACGGTCGTTTATTACGGTCCTAGGAAGCCGATCGGTGAGTTGCTAGGAGCGCCCGGGCATGACTTCAAGTATACGGATTTCAATATCTTGGGCGGCATTCAGGTTGCCGGACTAGTGGTCGCAGCCCGTTCTGATGTTGTGGCGGGAGGCGCTAAGTCGGTGAGCGATCTTCTGAAATCAACTTCATTAAAATACGGTGGTTTGTCGCCGGAACACTCCCGGATGCTCTTATGCATGCAGGCCATGGACCTTCTTGGTATGAAGTACAGGTTTGTTCCGGGTTACCGTGGTAGTGGAAAGATTAGAGCGGCGCTTTTCAGGGGCGAAGTCAACCTGGCTACCGATGCAGCGCACGCTTACCGTAACAAAGTTGTTCCCCAGCTAGTGAAGAAAAACAAAGGATTTGGTGCTTTTCATATTCCCGTGTTAGCTAAAGATGGGTCTCTGATGAAAAACAAACTGGTGCCAGATGTCCCGTACTTCCTGGATGTTTACAAACAGGTCAAAGGGGGAGCCCCTTCTGGCGAGAAGTGGGAAGTCATGAAAACCCTGATCAAGGTTGATCAGACCATGCAGCATGTGTACATGGGACCTCCAGGGATGAACCAAAAAGCTGCGGCGGCATTCCGTAAGGCCATTCTTCCGGCCTTAGCGACCGAAGCTTTCAAGAAAGACGCGATGAAGATTTTAACATATGTACCCGGTGCTGTTGAATACAAAAAGGCGCAGAAGATCATTGCTTCGACAAAAAACGTTCCGGCCAGTGTCGTCAAATATTTAAAGGGTTACATCGCCAAACATTCAAAATAAGAGTAAAAACCCATTCGGCTTCACATAAAACACCGGTAACTCTTTAAAGTTACCGGTGTTTTATGTGAAAGTTCTCGCGAACTGCCCGTCCTCTTATTGCCCAAATAAAGATCCAAGCTTTATTGCAAAGCAGCATGTCGTTTGTTCTAACCTAACTTTGGGACTTATAAAAAGAAAAGCTTTAGTCCCACTAGTATTAACCCGGAATCTTCCCGATGTTATTATCTCTGTAAGCGAGCAATATTTAAACAAACAAAAAAATTGGTTATCATATATATTTTGACCATACAATACGGCCATAATTATTAAGAACCAAAAGGAACTACGATGTCTGATCTTGTATATGAAGGGAAACCCTATTCTCACAAATTTGGGGAATTTGAAATCCGTCGCTGGTATGCGCAAACTCAAGATATACTAACTAATGAGACATGGCAGACATCTGGCCTTGAATACCCACAACGCAAAATTATCGTAGGCGCGGTTATTAAAAACCCTTTTGCCGGTAAATTTGAAAACGATTTATCTTCTGTTTTTGACAACACCGCTGACCTTGGCCATGAATTTGGTCGTCGCATCGTTGAAAATCTAAGCGGCCACGATGCGGAAAGTTATGGTAAGGCCTGTATCGTTGGACTTAATGGTGAATATGAGCATGGTAATGCATTTCTGACGACTACTTTCGCCAACCCGGTTCGAGCCGCAATTGGTAATGCCAAGGCATGGATACCATCAACCGGAAAACGCGGTGTCCCCGGCTCCTCAATTGATATCCCGTTGGCCCATAAGGAAGCGCTATATGTGCGTTCCCACTACGACACGATCACGGCTACGTTTGACGATGCACCTGCGCCAGATGAAATTATCATTCTGTTTGCAGTGGCTACACAAGGGCGTATTCACGCAAGATTAGGTGGCCTTACCGCCGATAAAATAACAGGTAAAGACGGGCTAGTTTGAATGTCAGATGGTCGACAAACCTCTTACATTCCAAGTCACGAAAGAGTTATCCCCTCCGGAAAATTAAAAATAAATGTGGTTGAATGGGGCCAGGTTGATGCACCGCCCATTGTTATGCTCCATGGCTTGAGGGCTTACGCACAGACGTGGGATCGCGTTGCCCAGGTTTTGGCTAAGAAATACCACGTTGTAGCTCTCGATCAACGCGGTCGCGGCAAGAGCGACTGGGCTCCATCTACAGATTATTTTACACCAAATTATGTTGAAGATTTAAAGAACGTGGTTGATGGGCTTGATTTGAATAAATTTACTTTACTGGGTCACTCAATGGGAGGGGCAACAGCACTTGTATTTTCCCAGATGTATCCAGAATATCTTGATGGTCTGGTAGTTGAAGATATAGGCCCTGGTTCATCCGCCGCCTCAAGCGGTGCAGATCGAATTAAAAAAGAATTGAATAATACACCGCGGCTACTTTCATCTCGCGCCCAAGCAAAAATATTTTGGCAAAAAGCCCGCCCGGGGGCTCCCGATGAGGCTATTGAGCAGAGGCTTGAATATATGATGATCGAAGACGAAGATGGTGGGATGAGGTGGCGCTATGACCTTGAAGGTATTTCTAAGGCTCGCCTCGATGGCGATATTTCGAAAATCCCCGATCTATGGCCGCCGGTCGTAAATTTAAATGTACCTACGTTGGTACTGCGTGGCGAGAATTCTGACTTTCTATCTAAGGAGGTTATGTCGGAAATGGCCCAACGAAATTTAAACATAAGCGCGTTCGAGATTTCCGGGGCTTCACATTACATTCACGACGATAATTTTGATGAGTTCATGACCAGGCTTGAGCCATTTTTGGAAGAGCTATCTCAAACGCGTTTGTCGAAAAAGCGGAGCTCAAAATGAATGGGGCCCAGGTATTAATGTCAAGCGCCAGCGCTGCTGGCATTGATGTGTGTTTTTCAAATCCCGGCACCACAGAACTGGCGATGATAGAAGCGCTTGATAAAAACAAAACTATTCGTCCGGTTTTATCACTTTTTGAAGGCGTGTGCAGCGGCGCCGCCGATGGGTTTGGTCGTATGCTTGGGCGGCCGGCTATGACACTTCTTCATCTTGGGCCAGGTTTTGCCAATGCTATAGCAAATTTGCATAACGCCCGGCGTGCTCATTCACCCATCTTGAATATTATTGGTGATCATGCAACATGGCACGTTGACTACGATCCACCCTTAGCAAGTGACATCGCCTCTTTGGCGCAGCCGGTATCTGATTGGTTTGCCTATGCTTCCAGCGCGGACGACTGTACAACAAAAATAAATGAAGGTTTGGAAGTTTGTGCGACGGCACCTGGCAAAATTTCAACACTTGTTGTCCCCACTGATGTTCAGGAAGCCAAATCTGAGATTTCCGATGGAATACAGCCAAACGATTTCCAGCCAAATTGGAAGTTTAGTGGAAAGAAAGTGGAGCAGCTGGCAAAACGCCTCTCTGATACCAACGGTGAAGTTATAATTTTGCTGGGAACAAAGGCCCTTACGGAACGAGGACAGAATGCTGCCGATAGGGTCGCAGTCAAATTGAATGCGAAGATTTACGCGGAGACCTTTCCTGCACGTTGGGATCGAGGCGCTCATATTTCTGTGCCCGAGCGGTTCCCTTATTTTCCGGAGATTGGTTTAGAAGTATTAAAAAATGCCAAAACAATTATTCTTGTTGGAGTAAAGGCGCCAGTTGCATATTTTGGGGTTACTGGGGTGCCAAGCAAACTGTTTCCCGAGGACGCTCTTTATGAACTTGCTTCGGTCGCTGAAGATGCAGAAGGCGCGATACTAGCATTAGCGGAAGCAATTGGCGCTACGAATATTAAAACGTCCTCTGATTGGGAGCCTCCCAGACAACCCGACTTGAAACGGCCGCTTGATGTACAGTCTTGCGGGGAAATGGTCGCTTATTTGTTACCAGAAAACTCAATTGCGATGGTTGAAGGGGCTACATCTACGCCGCCCTTTTATACGGCGTCTCCCGCAGGAGCACCTCATACACTTATCACCAACACCGGAGGAGCTATTGGTCAGGGAATGCCAGTTGCAACCGGTGCAGCTATTGCCTGTCCGGAGCGTAAGGTTATCAATCTGCAGGCGGATGGATCTGGCGCCTATACCGTTCAAGCCCTTTGGACGCAGGCAAGGGAACAATTAAACGTTGTCACCATACTATGTTCCAATCGTAAATATGGAATATTGCGCGTTGAATTTGAGCGCGCTGGAATTGATCCGACCGCTCGGATAACGGATCAAATGACCAGTCTTGATAATCCGCCCTTGAATTGGGTAGCCCTTGCTAATGGATTTGGCGTGCCGGCATGTAAGGTAAATACTCTTGAGGAATTACACACCAATCTTATTCGTGCGATCGCCGAACCAGGCCCCTATCTGATCGAAGTGCCTATGTGAAATCCCCGACTTAGAACGAGTTGTCTATTTTCTTAGAGACTTTTATTACCTTTAAAAATCAACCTATTTAGGCCTAATATTAAGCCATAGACTTCATTTATACTAGTATGTTAGTATAATCCTAAAATCGCATTCTATAATATGGCGGGAAAACAATGGCTATACGCACGGGCAAGGAATATCAGCAGGGTTTAGGCGAGAAACCTCGTGACGTTTGGATAAATGGCGAACATATAACAAATGTTTTAGAGCACCCAGTTTTTGCTGCTTCTATTAAGGAAATTGCAAAATTATACGACCTGCAACACGATCCAGAATTTCATGACACTATGACTTTCAAAAGTCCTTCCACAGGTGACCCTGTTGCAACAGGTTTTTTACCACCTAGGTCTGCCGAAGACATCAAAAAACGTTCAGCTACATTTAAAATTATTGCCAATGCGACATTTGGGATGATGGGGCGCACGCAGGATTATTTGTCTACGATGCTTATGAGTTTTGCAGAATCCCCGCATCTTTTTGACAAATGCGGTCCCGAATATACAGAAAGATTAACTAATTATTTCGAATATGTCCGCGAAAATGATCTGTTTCTGACCCATGCATTAATTCCACCACAATCAGATAGGTCAAAAGCTTCCTCAAAACAGGAGGAAGAGTTCCTGCATATGGGGGTGGCAGAAGAAACGAATGAAGGAGTTATAATCCGGGGCGCGCGCATGTTAGCTACCCTTGCTCCTGTTGCGGATGAACTGTTGGTCTATAGTTTGCCAGGGTTAAAACCTGAAGACGTAAGGCATTCGATTATGTTTTCAATTCCTATTGATAGCCAAGGCCTCAAGATTATATGCCGTCGTCCCTACTCTACCGGACAACATAATGTTTTTGACCACCCTTTAGCTGCCCGTTACGAAGAGTCCGATGCCGTCATCGTTTTTAACGATGTATTAGTTCCCTGGGATCGCGTATTTATTTATAATGATGTCGACGCATCTAATGATCTTTATACAAAAAGTTTCGTACGCCAGCATGCAGCTCACCAAACCGCAGTGCGCGGGGTCGCAAAAATATCATTAGCTGTCGGCACGGCTATTCATCTCGCACGTTCAATTAAAATAGATCAATTTTTAGGCGTGCAAGAGAAACTCGGTAAATGCATTAGCGCTCTCGAGATGATAAAAGGGTGTTTACTGGCAGCCGAAACAAATATCGTCACTAATGACAAAGGCCAGGTCTATTGTGCGCTTGAGCCTCTATTGGCTATTCGTAATTTCATGCCGAGGGCCTACCCTGAAGTTATTGACATCCTAAGAGAGCTTGGAGCTGGCGGGCTCACGATGAACCCGTCCAAAGATGATATTGATTCTGCAGAAATTGGACCAGATATTTTAAAATATTACGTTGGTGCAGGAGATATGACGGCCCCAGACAGAATATCACTGTTTAATTTAGCGTGGGATCTTACGGGAGATGCATTCGGAATGCGCCAACTACAATATGAACGATATTACTCAGGAGATCCTATACGGAATCTTGCGAATACATATTTGGGGTACAACGGTGAAGACTGTCTAACCTTGGTCGAAGAAGCACTTGAGAGTGCCAGAGATGACTAGAGCCTCTCACTTAGAAGTAGAAACTTTTTATGATTGATCAGGGCCAATGAGAAAGTGAAGATTAATGAACCGTAGTGGCATAGCTTTAGAGACAATTCGTTCTCGAATATTTTCTGGTAATTTGCGGCCGGGAGATAACATATCGATTCCCAACCTCGCTAAAGAATTAGGTATTAGTCGTCAACCTCTCAATGAAGCGTTAAAACAATTAGAAACAATGAAAATTGTCGAGATAATCCCGCAAGTTGGATCCACTGTTATTACACCGAAGAAGGATGACGTCATAAATTTTCTGTATATATTTTCAGCGATTGAGGCAGCCATATTTGCACGGGTAGCGGAAATAGCACAGCCGGCAGAACTTGAGAACTTAGGCGAGCTCATTACTGATGACTATAAAAAATGGACTGAAGCTCAAACGAACGAAGATAAATCTGAAATTTATCGGCGTCATAATCGGAATTTCCATACGGGAGTGCATACTGCAGCAGGATCTTCAGTCATGACAGATATTTCCTATCCACTTTGGGATAGAATGGATTTTTACATCACAGTTGCTATTGGAGCACATTCATTTGCACCAAGATTACCCGATGCATTCGACGAACACAGGGAGATCCTAGCGGCGATGCATTCTATGGATATTGATAAAGTACGGCAGCTAACTGAACGACACGTACAATCTTTTATTAAAGAAATTTCTTAACTTACGGGTTTGGAACAGCCCAACGTTTTAAAAGTAGCAGCTATATTTTCTAATTCCAGTTTGAATTTTTACCAGATATAATTTGCGAAGGTGTTTTTTAAAAGTAGCTTTAAGACAAAAGGGGGATATCATGCACGTGGACCTGACAGGTTGCACAGCCTTAATAACTGGCGGGAGTATGGGTATTGGTCGGTCGGTGGCCGAGACAATGGCCCAGGAAGGGATAAACGTAGCAATCTGCGCTCGCAGTCAAACCAAACTTGATGAGACTGCGGCAGATATCAATTCAAAAGGCTACGGTGGGCGTGTCATTGCCATACCTTTAGATACCACCGACTGGTCATCGGTGAAGTCGGGTGTTGATAAAGTTATCTCTGAGTTTGATCATCTTGATATACTGATCAATGGAGCTGCGGCACCAGGAGGCCTTGTACGAAATGAAATCGATCTTGCTGAAGATACCGCACTCCTGACGGATTTAGACACAAAAGTTATTGGTTACTTTCGAATGGTGAAAGCCTGCATTCCACATATGCGCAAACGCAAATTTGGCCGAATTATAAATATTGGAGGAATGACAGGTCGCGGCACCATGGCCTTAAGTGGGATGCGTAATGCCGCACTTAGCCACTTTACCAAGACATTGTCCGACATTACCGGTCCAAATGGGATTACTGTTAATATTATTCACCCTGGCTTGGTCGAGACCCCACACATCCATGAACTCTATGAGATGCGAGCTAAGAAAGAGAATAGAAAACCAGAAGAGGTGGAACAAGAATATATTGATAGAACGCCAATTAGGCGTCTGTTACTGCCAGAAGAAATTGGCCACCTAATTATATTTCTATGTTCACCTTTAGCTGGAGGCATAACAGGTGAATCTATAGGTTTAGATGGTGGTATTTCTCGTTATATTTCGCTCTAAAAATATATTTTGTACTGAGACTAAATAAGGTGATCTCAATATGACTGCTAATCAAACGTTGCTAGTAGCGACATGCGGACAAGGTATTCTTAAAACTACCGATAAAGGAAAGACTTGGACCCGGCTGCCTATCTTTCAAGACATTGAATACGACGATATCGTTCGGACACTAGATATTCACCCAACAGAGCCGGCTACAATATTTGCGGGCTTCCAGCATGGCGTCGCGAAGTCCGTCGACGCCGGGCAGACATGGCATCGACTTTCATCATTTATAGACAACTACGCCATTTGGAAACTTGTTGTTGATCCGCAAAATCCCGATAATATTTATGTGGGCACGGGCGCACCAACGCGGGCAATTGCAGCAAGGTCAAGAGATGGCGGAAAAACTTTTGAGCGTTTATCTCTTTCATTTCCAGAACATTGTGCTGGTGTCTCCAAACCCCGCCTTTTAGCGATGGCTATAGATCCCGAGGAACCTAATAATATATGGGCTGGCGTGGAAGAAGGGGGGCTCTATCATAGCCAGGATAGCGGCGATAGCTGGCGACGCATTGATACCGAAATAAAGGGGAAAGATGCAATGAATAGTGATATTCACGATATAGTGGTCGTCCCAGGCTCACCCAAACGTATTATCGTATCAACCGTTATAGCGGTGCATATCTCAGAGGATAATGGGGAAACGTGGAATTGCACTATCGCTAAAGAGCAGTTTGGCTATCGTTATTCGAGGAACGTAGCCACAATAAAAGATGGAACGGGCACTTTACTTCATGCTGTTTCAGATAGTACGCCTGGTACCATTGGCTTGGTTCATCGTTCTACGGATGGCGGTAAAAACTGGAAAGCTGTAGATCTAGAAACCAAACCCAAATCCTGCCCTTGGGCGTTCGGCCTTAACCCAAAAGACCCTAAACATGTTTTAATGGGCACAAAGTTCGGCGAATTATACGAAAGTAAGGACGCAGGTCAGACATTTAAGAAACACTGGCGTGAGTTTAGTGAAATCTGTGCTCTCGCTTGGGTTCCTGTATAGAAATCTTATCGAAAGTTCGAATAAAATAGTCATCAAATAATAATATATGGGTGTTAAAAAAATAACGGTCTGGAAAGGATGATATTATGGCTAACATGGAATTAAATGCACCGCCAAATTATCGTGGTCTTGCTCATATCGCGCTTGTGGTGACTGACCCGGAAAAATCAGCGGATTGGTACGAAGATGTTTTAGGCCTAAAATGCGTCGTCCGTGCGGCAACTGGCTGTTTCATGTCTTTCGCAGGAAGGCATCATGATATTGCATTAATTAAAGCGCGGGCTGAACATGTACCCTGGTCTGTTGGCCTTCATCATGTTTCTATGCAAATCGAAGGAGGCACCGAGGAAATTAAACGCCTTCATTCACGGTTAATAAGTAAAGGAGTGCAAATTGACAGGGTTGTTGATCATTCCGTTGGTTGGGGTCTTTACTTCTATGATCCGGATGGCAATCGGCTCGAATTCTTTTATGAGCGCCCTAACTTAAGTCTGGAAGAGGGCCAAAAAATATTTCGCGAGGCAGAAGCCCCCTCAAGGTCAATTGATATCTCCGAATTAGGATAAATATTAGAGTATATCATGGTTCTTGAACTACTATTTCTCTTCATAGCCGGGTTCCTTGGGGGCACACTTAATTCTATTGCAGGCGGTGGAACATTCATTACATTCCCAGCTCTCTTATTTGTAGGCGTGCCGCCAATTATTGCAAATGCCACGAATACATTTGCATCATGCTCTGGCTATGTCAGCGGCACTTACGCATTTCGCGATGATCTTCAATCGTATAAAAGCGAATTACCTAAGTTTATAATTTTGAGTTTTTTAGGTGGGATTTTAGGGGCCTGGTTACTGCTCCAAACCCCCGAACGCATTTTTAACGGAATAATTCCCTGGTTAATGTTAATCGCTACATTTATTTTTGCTTATGGAACAAAAATAAATGAACTACTTGGACAATTAGCTGATAAAAACAAACATATTTCTATCATCGGTAAGATTGTTAAGCCTCTTTTGCTGTTGCTCGTATGTTTTTATGGCGGTTTTTTCAATGCCGGGCTTGGAATTATTTGTTTAAGTTATCTCGCACTTTGTGGTTATACAGATATCAATGCCATGAACGGCTTAAAACTTCTAATTTCATCTTGTGTCTCTGTCGTAGCAATCGGTTTGTTTGCCTATAATGGGTCAATTGCCTGGAGCCAAGGCACCGCCGTTCTCATTGGAACTCTGACAGGAGGTTATCTAGCAGCTAGAATTTCGCGCTATCTCCCACAAAGTTATATAAAAACTTTTGTTATTTTGATCGGTATTTTCGTTACATTATACTTTTTTTATAACTTCTACTGGCCGAAAACCTAAAAAATCTCGATTTCCTTGAGTTTTCTTCTAAGTTGTTCAAGTCTTTTATCCCAGCGCACTTGCTTTTCAAATCTGGCGACAGCTTGCGCAACATCATCTTTTTAAATTACTTTCACCAAACGCCCATATTTGTTAGAAAAATATACTAGAAAAGGAATGATATTTTTATGGCCGCTATCTCTTTTCCACTTGAGGAAATTTATCAACTTATTAAATCGGTTATGCTATCCAATGGATGTGATGAGCCTAACGCTGTAGCGCTTGCTGATATCATGACGCGAGCTGAGCGGGATGGATCACATTCACATGGGCTATTTCGTGTGCCAGGTTATGTCAAAGCGTTACGGAGTGGAAAAGTTGATGGCAAAGCTAAACCGAAAGTTGAAAAAATAACTCCTGCAATTATCAAAGTAAATGGACATGGTTGTTTTGCTCCAATCGCTCAATCAGTTGGCCTGCCAGCGCTTGTTGAAGCAACAAAAGAGATTGGAATAGGAGCACTGACATTAACTGGTATACACCATTTTGCAGCGTTATGGCCCGAGACAGAATATCTCGCTGATAATGGGCTTGTTGGTATTGCCTGCACCGCCTACATGCCTTCCGTGGCACCGGCAGGATCAAAAACCGCACTATTTGGAACAAACCCTATCTCCTTTGCTTGGCCTCGCCCAGGAGGAACTCCCATTGTATACGATATGGCAACAGCATCGATGGCTTTGGGTGATGTTCAAATAGCTCTTCGAGATGGTCGGAAGGTGCCAGAGGGAACAGGACTAAACGCCAAAGGTGAACCCTCAACAGATCCAGCTGAAATTATAAAGGGCGTCTTATTGCCATTTGGTGGCTATAAGGGCTCAGCGATTTCATTAATGGTTGAATTGCTGGCAGCAGGTTTAACCGGGGAGCAATTTAGCTATGAAGCAAAAGAGAATGATAATGGTGACGGTGGGCCACCCCGTGGAGGGGAGATTGTTCTTAGCATGTCGCCAGATATTATTGCTGGATCTGAATGGCAACAACACGTAGAAAAATTTGCTAATAAAATGTCAGCTATGGAGGGAGTGCGTTTGCCGGGTGCTCGACGTCATAAAAATCGTCTTGATATAGGAACTAGGAAAATAGATTCCGCTCTTCTCAAAACAATCCGTGAGCTTGGTACTAGTAACACTTAGAAAACTGAAGGCAAAATAGTGGCTTGAAATAGTATTGTGCGTCAATCATCATCAATTGAATTTGCCCCAGCCCCTGTGGAACGGGATTGCTCTGTCGATGGTGCATAAGTTTTACCAGCAAACGTGTTGAACACATTAATGCAACCGCCATAACAATCAGGTAATCTTAAAGGTGGTCCTTTAAGCTCAAAATTAGGCGGCGCCTTACTAACAGGCCTAATGAAACACTCGGCTTCATCCAATAATAAGGCGTTGGAAAAATCTAAATATGATAGTAATTTTTCCTTCCCTAAAGCAACTGAAATAAAAAAATTCCCTACATAAAGTCCATACCCTTCTGGCGCACTTGTTGAAACAAATGGAAGCAAAAGTAAAGGTTGCCGTATAAGTCCCAGAGACCCCTCAGTATTTACACTTGTTGGAATTTTGATCGCCCCGTCAGAAATGGCCGTTCCAATGATAAAGGGACAATATGGAATAGTGTTGTCTTCGTATAGTATTCCTGTCCATTTTGGGAATAATGAATTTTGTAACTGATACCAGCTAAGGTAGCGACATAAAGCTGATACGCCGGGTAGACCGCGAGCCTGAAGCCAAACTACGGCCTCACTTGCTTCTTCTGCTAACCCCCATGTCATGCCAGCACCACGCGCAGCTTTTAAAGCTAAGGCTCCAGTTTCGCCTAATGACCAGCTCACTCTAACGGTACTCCTAATCGATTAATTGTGGGAAAACCATATCATCGGGATCAAACTTTGACAGCTCATTTGGGAAAGGCATGTGCTGAAACAGATTAATGCGAAGCCAACGGTCTGAACGTGGATCAAACTTGGTAGCTCCAAAAAATGATAGTTTACAACGCAGAAGATCAGTTGGCATCATTTCTGCTGCGATGGTATTATCTTGGATTTCTGCATATTCCTTAGTGGCAATTGTTTGAACTCGTCGAACAATGTGTCGATGCTCTGGAAAGGATAATAAAAACTCGGCAACATTGACACATTTATGAGATTGAGAAAGATCGTGAATAAGTTTCATCGCATCATATCCTGGGGATAAGGGCTGCTCAAAATGCTCAAGTTCTTCTTCAAAACGTTCCCCCAGGCGCGGCTCTAGTTTTTCTTCGGAAATGTACCAAATACGTGCACGTGCAGCAGCAGTATCAAAATCAATACTATTGGCCCAATCGTACGTTTTACGAACTAACTCCTTTAATGCAGAAGTCGTTTGATGCCCATCTATACGATTAAGTGTCGTTTCATCAGCCGACATAGTTGATGACAAATCATCGATGAGAGCCCCATATGGCTCCATCATCAATGAGATTAATGCTTCCTGACCCTCAATTGACATTTGTGCCATACCCCACTTATAGAGGATATTCCAAGGGTACAATGTAGATCCTGATAGTTCTAAAGATTTTTCAAGCAAAACATCAAGGTCGCCACGAAGGCACTCTACCTTTTTAATTTGATGTGGGTCGGTAACCGTCCAGTTTTTTGCGCTCAATTTTGCACGGCGCACAAGATTTTTAAAGTTAAGCAATGTGGTCGCATTAGCTAAATCCACAGACCGCACCCTCGCAAGTGCTGTTTCTCGAGCATGAACCCAAGAATGAATTAGGGTTGGGTGGTTAATGAGGAACGGCGCCATACCAAGTCCAGTTGCATTCCCAACTCCAAGCTTGCGACGGATCTCAGGATCTAGTTTTACGCATGTCTTTGGTGAATCAATGCGAGCCATGTGCTCAACTAAATCAACTGAAAAAGTACGAATCAACCATACGGTAAGCATTTCAGGTTGGAAAGATCCCAAAAATTCAGAACGTCCGCCCCAGCAGTCTAAGTCTGCCGCCCCAAATTTTCCAGCACCATAGACCGCTGTCGTCCTCATCAGATAACCAACTTGATCTATCATACTTCGGTTAGGTTGCGCTCCACTGGCGAGACATTTGCGGACATGAGAAAATAAGCGTAAAGACTTGTTTGCACGTGAGAGTACCAACTCTGTTTCAGAAATACGGCCAGCCTCTTGTAGTGGCACACTGGAACGTAATCTTATGATTTGTTCTTCATCTACCTCACCGTCAAACAATGTAAAAGTTGCGTCCCAAGCCTTAGCTATCACTCTGTCTGAACGAAGGTCATCTTTTAGATCATGTGAAAATACAATAAGGGTGTAAGTACAATCAGGTCCACGAGCACAATAGGTTGCAACTCCCACACCCTTGTTGTTTATACGCCATATGGGTTGATCAAAAGACCAGTTTTCTGTTTTTAATTTACGTAACAGAACGCGTAAAAAACTCAATCGGCTTTGATGAAAAGCGCCCATCCTATTTAGCCGCATAACCAGTTTAGATGGGCGAAGATTTACCTTAGGGGGAGGTGTATCTTGGTTATAGTTTTGAAGTGTACCCATCATAACTCTCTATAATAAGACTTAGCTATTATAACTAATCTGCAACTTGAATTATATTATAAATAGGATCATTCAAATTCGAGAGGTAAAACCTTTATCAAAAAAATTCAGCCAATTCTCGCCCATTATAGCAGCCACGTCTTTTTCTGAAAAGCCATGTGTTAGTAAACCTTTTTTGATATTTGGGAAGTCCCGGTTATCCTTAAACCAATCTGGCATTTCAGGAAAACCTGAATCACTAGCATTTCCTTCCCCATAATCAATCTTTTTAGTCCAACGCCCAACCCGCATCCACTCCACAACACTATCTGGATGATCCTGACAGAGATCTGAGCCTATACCAAGACTATCTACTCCAATTAAATCTGCAGTGCGCGCGATCATTTCGCAGAAGCTTGTTAAGCTACAACCTGATTTTCCTTTTAAATGATGTGGATAAAGAGAAAACCCAAGCATACCTCCAGATTGGCCGAGTGCCTGCAGAACATTGTTTGATTTATTACGCCGTGCAGGATGCCAAAAAAATGGGTTTGCATGTGTTATTGCAATAGGTCTATTCGATATTTCTATGGCTTCAAGTGTTGAGCGCTCACCAGAGTGGCTCATATCTACGATCATTCCAACTCGGTTCATTTCAGCAATCACCTCGCGCCCCATACGTGTAACTCCAGCATCTTCTTCTTCATAACACCCAGTGGCTAACAAGGACTGATTGTTATAAGTCAATTGCATAAACCTAGCACCAAGCATATAACAAATTTCTACCAGACCTATATCATCTTCAATAGGAGATGGGTTTTGAAATCCGAAGAAAATAGCTGTACGTCCTTCACGGCGCGCACGACGAACATCATCACCTGAGCGGCCGTGAAAAATCAGTTCAGGAAAAGATTCAAAATGACGGTTCCAGTCTTCAATATTCGCCACCATTTCCCTGAACACTTCATGATAAGAAATGGTGACATGAACAGCATCCAAACCACCTTCACGCATTTGCAAGAAAATTTTTTCCGACCAATTTGCAAACTGTAAATTGTCAATACAGTGCATAACTGCAACCTCTTAAGGTATCAGTCAGCGTTTCACTTGTGCTGAATATCATAACGGACAAGAGCTTGAAAAACTTCCTGCATGCTGATTGTTCCAATCGTATTACCCCCATCTTCGACTTCATAACTACGGCTAGTATCACCTTCAGCTATTGCAATTAATGTTTCTAGTGAAATGTTTGCATTAATACTTCCATGGCTAACTTTTCTTCTGCTACCCTCTTCCATTACTGAGCGAATTTTTAGTACCCTCGCTCGGTTGATATCACTAACAAATTCTTCAATATATGGATCACTAGGTTTTAATAGAATATGTTGTGGCTCACCCTGTTGTACTACAAATCCATCTTTAAGAATAACAAGATGATCCGCCAACTTAAGTGCTTCATCAAGGTCATGGGTAATATGAATAATGGTCTTATGCAAATCTTGCTGAAGTTGAAGGAGCAAGTCCTGCATAGAAGTTCTTATAAGTGGATCAAGTGCTGAGAATGCCTCATCCATCAGCATAATCTCAGCATTTGAAGTCAGTGCACGGGCCAGCCCAACCCTCTGTTGCATTCCACCGGACAACTGATGTGGGTAGGCTTGTTCACTACCTTCTAAATCAACTCGCTTTAACCATCGTAAACCATTTTCGGTTGCCTTCTCTAGATTTTCGCCACGAACAATGGGTGCCATTAACGTATTTTCTAAGACTGTTTGGTGGGGCATTAAAGCAAATTTTTGAAAGACCATGGACATACGATTTTGACGTAACTGCCGAAGCTCGTAATCCCCATAATCCATTATATCATTACCATCCATGAGTATTTTACCAGAGGTTGGCTCAATTAATCTATTCATATGCCGAACCAAAGTAGATTTCCCAGATCCTGAAAGGCCCATGATTACAGTGATTAAACCATCAAAAATATCTATATTAATATTGTTTAATGCCAATACATGGCCCGAACTTTTTTGCAACTCAGCTTTGTCGATACCATCATAAAGAAGTGGTAAAATATTAACTGGATCTTCTCCAAATACCTTGAAGAGCTTACGAATTGAAATTTTTACGTTGGGGCTTGTGGTTTTCACAAAAAAATCCAGTTATTATATTTTTCGAGATTCATCAATTCTGGCTAATGCTGTTTTTGAAATACGGTCAAGGATAACTGCCAAGACTACGATACCAAAGCCAGCAACAAATCCAACTCCTAGGCGTAAATTATTGATGCCATCAAGGACTAAAGTGCCAAGACCTGGCGCGGACACTAATGATGCAATTACTACCATAGCTAAACTCATCATTATAGTTTGGTTCACCCCAGCCATAATATTTGGTAATGCCAATGGAATCTCAACATTTACGAGCCGTTGGCGTGCCGTCATACCATATGCATCTGCTGCTTCTATGAGGTTCTTGTCGACCAAGCGAATTCCTAGATTGGTGAGTCGAATAACAGGAACAATTGAATAAAACATTATAGCAAGCCCATATAGTTTTGGCTCAGTGATTTTGAAAAGAAAGATCAATGGGATAAGGTAAACAAATGTTGGCAGTGTTTGAAGCATATCAAGCACCGGAGTAATCATACGCTGAGCAGAGTCGTTTTTTGACATAAGTATACCAATTGGTATACCGATTAAAGTACACAAAACTGTACAGACAAAAATAATTGAGAGGGTCTGAATTGCATATGTGTAATGGTCAATAAACAAGAAAAAAACAAAACAAATTGCCACTAGAAAAGTAATCCGTGAAGACTTTGTAACAAATTGAGTAATAAGAAGAATAAGTGGTACGAGAGCCCACCATGGCATCGTAGTAAAAAACAGTAGCGTATAATCTAGCGCCCATGATAAAGGCTGAGTTAACGGGTCTAGAACCAACCTTAAGGATGGTCTCACTGCAAGAAATCCCGTTTCAAGGGAAGCAGTCAGGTCACGCGTTTGTGGTATTGCTGAGCATGCTTTGTGAAGGTTATCTAAAGATGGAAAAGGTAGCTCCCACCATTCTATTTTATCACCCCTCAACTGGCTCAATGACATAAGCGAATTGGCTTGACTTTCATCACACCATTCGCGGAGCCCCAAGCTGTCAAAAATATTTTCATAGGACAGCATAATTGATTACCTGATTGATTTTATCCTTTAAATAGCTTTAAAAGAGCTGGGTCATAACCAATCGTTTATGACCCAGCATTTATTATGAATAGTCTGGCAGAACCAAACTACAAATAGTGAGACTAAAGCTTCTATTTTAATTTAGCTTTTAATTTAGCTCTTGCGTCAGCATTAACCCAGGACAAGACCATATCTTTATGATTTGTTAGTACCCAAACCGCAGCTTCATCAGCTGAAGCCTTTTTTGCTTCTTTCCAGGCTAGTAGGCTACTCAAAATATCATTTGGGTAGGTCATTTTACCAATAAATGCTGCAACCTCAGGCTGACGCTTAGCAAAGTCAGCCGTGATAGCGTTTAACACTGGTGCTGATGGAAATCCAGAAACACCAATTTTAGATGGATCAGCACCTTTCTTTTGATTAATGGCATGCTGCTTAGCATTTATAGGACCGATATCTACCTTTGTCATCTTATACTTACCAAGAACAGCCGTTGGGCCCCAATAATAACCAAACCAAGGCTCATTATCCGCAAAAGCTGCGGCAATAGATGCGCTCAAGTTAGCGCCGGATCCATGATTGAACACTTTAATTCCATTTTTTTCAAGATTATGAACGAGCTTTAAGTTGTCATTAACCATCCGACATCCCCAACCAACTGGACAGTTGTGAAATCTCGAACCAACTTTTTTAGGATTTGCAAGTATACCCTTTATAGTTTTCAGCTCTGGATGCTTTTTAGCTAAAGAAGTTGGTATCCACCAGCCCTCTTCACCACCATTAGAAAATACACTGGAAGCCGTAATAACTTTTCCTTCTGCTTCCAATTTGCTGTAGACGGGAGCGGAATTTTTCCAAACCTCCGGGACGATATCAGGTTTACCATTTTCTGCCAGTGAAGCTACTGCTGGGACCGTGTCAGTGGGGACAACTTTGACTTTGCATCCATAGCCAACTTCCAAAACAAACTTTGCGACAGCTGCTATTGATTCACCAGAGGCCCAGCCCATAGCGCCTACACTAACTTCACCACAGTCAGCTTTAGCTTTAGCTGCACCTGCTGATAAAGATAGCCCAACAACGGCACCCACAACGTAACTTAGAATTTTTTTCATTTCTATCCCCTACATTTGTAAAAATATTATGATTTTTAAGTTTATACTAAATTTAAGGGCAATGCAAAATTCCACTATTCAATGTTTATTTAGAACACTAAAAGTATTTTGATCAGCACCTGTCAGTATATGCCACTTGATTAATGAAAATGAAAAAACTAATAAGTATTACATAAGGATTGTAAAATAGAATATCTATATTCTTTTCTGCATGGAAGTAATGTTAAATTATATAGATACAGAAAAAATGGCAAATATATTTCTTCCTAAGGTTCTCGATTGAGACATTAAGAACACTGGGTAAACTAAAAGATGAAACCTATAGCGATTGCTATGAATTTTTAAACATTGAGTTGAAACTGATCAACCATTTCAAAAGGGAGGAACCACGCATATCTGATGGCCTGCAAAAAAGGGAGCTGTGCAATATGTTCCTGTTAATGCAATGGCCCTGAGCTGGTGCTATACCGAAGGTCCCTAATCATCTATAATTTAGCAGATCTTACTGTAAATCACGGAAATATACACATAATCCATTGCATGGCCTATCGGTGAACTAGTAAACCAATCTTGGTAGCGCCCATAAAATTTATCCATAATTTTCATTTTAGCATCTTTGGAGCGATCCTTAATTTAGAATTGTCTTTTTTCTACCTTGGTTGCATTTAAAGGTCGCCGCATCGAAGCTGGTAAAATACCAGATTTAAGCGCTGACATCACACCTGCTGCCTCCCAATAATTGTCAACTTGATAAAATTGACCTGGCGCCCAGGGAAGCGTATCTAAATTATTGTTCATCAAATTACTATTTTCCCGTACTGCAATAACTGGAATTCCTTGTTCCAGTGCAGCCAGTGTTGGCAGACCTAAACATTTATCCGGAATAACAAGACAAGAGATATCAGCAGCATTGAGCAAACCTGCATCACTCATTACATCTGGATCTGTTATAATACGGGGACTACGGTGCAAACCTTTCAACATACACTGGACAAACGTAAGCGACACGGCCTCTGCAGCTAACCGTGGTTCAACCAGTCCAAGGTCAAAATCTGCAACTTTTTGGCTTTCTAACATTGGTGAATGAGCAGCTGGAATTTCAAACAATATAGACACGGCGTGCGTCAACATTGCTTCGACGCCGCCCCAAGGATTGATCATTGAACCATCACGATGAAAATAATCTTCGTGATATTGGTCATCAACATCGATGACAGAAGCAATTGCTACTGCATCGAAAGTTCCTTTATTCTCTTCTATAACAGCTCGAATGCGTTCAAACCCGGAGATTTTTCCAGCTGCTCGTCCCGATTTAACAAAGTCGGCAACCATTTTAAGTGGAGGATTAAGCTTGACTACCTTCACACAATCAAAACCATAAGTTGCCCGCGCCGCACTCACTGCATTGATCGTATCATTTGCAAACATTTCAATCTCATGATCATCAATAATGACAAGCACACGGTTTTTATGTACCGGCTGCAAGGCGGCAGTTCCCATCAGAAGGTTTGTAATCCCGCTGCCTTCGACGTAAAAAGCATTTTCCGGTATCTCATTAATATCAGACGCATTTACAACGTTTGGATGGGTAATTAATCGATCACATACTTCTGCCAAGACCCGCGCAACAGGCGTCGCATCGCCGGCATGGCCCCCAATCTTTGCGTCAATACCCGTTGGCACAAGAAAAATAGCATCGAAAGAACCCGTGCGTTCAATCTTTCGCGGTTTAAATTTAAAGATCGAATTTATTTTCTCAGATAAACTTTCCTCAATACCACTTAACGCAGCAAACTCACATTGGTATTCGAGCTCGTCCATTTCCGTAATAACAAAACGAACTGGAATTTCATCATTCTTTAGGTTTGACTGGACGGCTTCCTGGAAAAATTTAAAGGTATTTTGATCAAAGGGTGTTATTGGAATTGTAACTTGTTTTTCTATAAGATCCATTGAAAGGCTCTCAAACTCTATCAATAAATCTTGCAGAATGGTCGTCGGCGCAAAACCATTCTACAGAAAATTCTTCGGCTACCTTAGGATCATACGCCTTACATGAGAAGATATTTATGTACACGGCTCTCAATTGATCCAGCGTATGAATGACGATTGAACTCGTTAATATAAACTGTACTGCCGATGTGCCCTGCGTATGAGGTGAAGTCTGCCTCTCTTCTTCGGAGACGCCAACATCATCCCAGAAATACAACTCTTCCCGTTTCATATCAATCAGGTCACAGAGACGTTCAAAATATTTCTGAATACTCTCGCGTGTGAATTTTGAGGCGTCACAACCGTGAAGATCCAGAATTAATTCAATTCCATATTTGTCGTCTAACCGACCAACCTTCTGGTTCGCTTTTTCATCTCCGCTAATCATCTAAAACTTCTCATTCTAATAACTGCACATAAATCGTAAATATAAACCACTACTATCCTATTTCTTATTACAGACATCCTTATATAAATATATCCAGCGAGGATATGTTTATTTTGATTATTTCTAATCTAATATCACATGCGGAAGGACCTTAGCTAGCGGGCTCGTGACCAACGTATTATCTTCCCTTATGCATAATCCAACCGCTTTGCTTGCCACCATCCAGCAACCAACAAGCGGATAATGGTCATCAAAATTTGGGAGGGGCTCAAAAGCCTGGACTATATGTAATTCGTCTGCGTAAGGCCCATCACTTTGAAATAGGGTCTTCGTATTCTTCACAATTTCTATATTTGCTCCCTGCCGTGACAGCAACGGTTTTCGAACATAATCCCCCCCGTCGATAAGTGTGCTAACCGATGGATCATCTTCGAAAAATGATGGTAACAAATTAGGGTGATCCTCAAACATTCCCCATAACAAAGGTAAAAGACCCTTATTGGCAAGAATGGCTTTCCATGGTGGTTCGATAAACACCACTCCAGAGGTCGGTATCTGGCTTCCAAACTCTTCCTCCATAAGCCATTCCCAAGGATAAAGTTTAACCAAGGTGTTTACATTGTGACTCTCAAGATCGGTAAATCTACCCGCATCATCTACGCCTATATCTTCCATTTTTAAGGAACAGCTCTTAACTCCAGCTTCGCGCGCGCATTCTTCAATATAATCAAGAGTACCTTTATCATCTTCAATTTCTTGATTACAGGCAAAATGGGCTAAACCATCTATACCCAAATCTGAAAATGCCCCAACGAGACTTTCATGAACGTCATTTAGTTGATCACATTTTTCAGGGACTAGCCCCTTATCCAAAGCATGCTCCAACCACTCCCACTGAAATACGGATGTCTCATAGAGTGTCGTTGGCGTATCCGCATTATACTCCAATAGTTTTGCCGGGCCATTGCTGTTATAGGAGAGATCCATCCGCCCTAGTAAATTTTTTTCACCATTTTTCCAACTTTGAGCAATATAATCCCAGAAAGCCTCCGGAATTCCCAGCCGATTTAATACCGATTCACTATTAACGGCACGATCAACAACCTGAAAACACAAATCCTCAATTTCCTCAGCGGCACTTTCTATATCTTCTTCTATTTGCTGCAATGTGAATTGGTAATAGGCGCTCTCATCCCAACCGGTGATGCCCTCACCCGAAATATATTCCAGGCCGTGCTCTCTTGCGGCTAGTTCTAAATTAACTCGTTGGGTCGCGGGAATGCGCTGCATTAGGTATTCCAGATCTGCAACAGATCATATCAATTTATGTGGCAGCAGATCCAAATCGACGCCCTGAAGAGCCAAATCCACCACGTGAAATAGTATTGCTTTTAAATGAGGGACGGCTCGTAGCAGATCTAGCGACACTAGTTCTACCAGTTTTCGAACCAACGTTCCTATTATCGGCCGTACGAAACGTCCCAGGATTTTTTGCGGAGCGATAAAGCGGCTGAGACATCATAGACCTTCTACCACCAAGCATCGATCCCATCATATACCCCATCATCATAGGCATAAATACAGACCCGCCACCTGATGTTCGATAGGGGGCTGGCTCACACTTGCCTTCACCAAAGTCTGCCTGACAATCCGCTTGAGAGGTATATTTAGGTGCCACGGCAGCATGCTGATTACGCGCTTCCTTAAAGCTTGTCTCACATTCACCAGAACGCATCATAGGATCTTTTTTACATTGCTCTATATTCTTGAACACGGATGCATCTACTTTTGGTTCGTCACATGCTGTCAGAGCAATTAAACTTGCACTAACCATTAAAGAAACGGAAAAGGAACTTCGAAACTTCATCTTAATTTCTCCCATCGAAGTGAAATTTTTAAAAAGGAATTCTATTAAATAAGGAATATCCGCATTTTGATCAGTTAGTCATCGATGCCGCATTTAAAAGACCACCGGCCAGCGAAGCAACACCAAGCCATAAGCCACTAGCCATCTCGCCCTTTTCTATTCTCTCCGAAATCTTGGGTATGGGAAGACAAACAAGATAGAAAACTATAATCTGAACAATTACGGCAATTACGCCCCAAATGACGCACTCAACCAACGAAACCGAATTAGCGATTGCACTGGCTAATGGCAAACAAAAACCGATCAAACTCCCGGCAAAAGCGAGCGCAGCAGCCATATTATTTTCACGAATTAACTTAATTTCTGGGTGCGGCGTCACCCAAATATAAGTAACTACATAAAAAAGAGTTAAAACTACCGCCGTTCCCATATATGCCAAGAACCACGGCAGGTCATTAAGTGGGGCACTAACTATATCCAAGAAACTCTAACTCCCTATAAATAAAAATTTCATTCGTAATAATATCACAATG
Organism: Rhodospirillales bacterium; assembly: GCA_012960465.1. Taxonomy (GTDB): domain Bacteria; phylum Pseudomonadota; class Alphaproteobacteria; order Rhodospirillales; family UBA2165; genus TMED23. The sequence goes on from DUBF01000069.1 coordinate 68,967, forward strand.
CCAGATGAACCTAAAGCCTATTTCTCAGTAAGAGTACTCGGCTATCCATATTAGTATTATTTTTGTTACAGTTTTATAAAAGCTACATGATAATTTAACAATCTTAGCAATCAGGGCGATCCTAAATAGTCTCTTTTACCTATTTCCACCCCATTATGTCGTAAAATATTATAGGTGGTGGTTACATGAAAGTAGACATTAGGTATGGCGTGACCTAACAGAAATTGCATTCCCTTGTAATGTGCCTCTTTATCATGTCGTTTAGTGACAATAGGTTTATCCTCAGTCCCATCTATTTGTTCTGGCGAAAAACCTTCCATGAAAACAATGGTTTCACCAATCCGTTGCTTTAGATCCTTTATACTGCGCTCATTATCCTCATCAATTGGAATTTCAACACCAGCCAAACGAGCCACAACACCTTTTGCAGTATCGCAAGCAATTTGAACTTGCCGAACCATGCTGAACATGTCAGGGAACAGACGAAAATCAATAATGGTCGCAATATCAACCTTTTTTGCATCTATGTGTTCTTGCGTCTTGTCTAAGATATTATCAAGATTATGTAGTATATTAACCAGGCGCGGAACGCTTGCCTGGTACATTGAAATAGTCGTTGGCATTTTCCATTCTTATTTGAGAAATAATAACCGGAATATACGTTGATATTTAGTCTTGCCAAGTCAAATCAAAGTTGTTTCGCTAAGTTATGACCTTTGTTGCTACGGATCTTCTAAAAATAGAACGTCTCTATCGTGACGTGCGCCTTTTTCGGATTTATGAAGGTACAACTCAAATACAACAATTGATCATAGCTCGTGAATTATTAAAAAATAAATCTTAATTGAGCTAAGCCTAATAATGGAAAAAACACCCATACCCAAATAGATAATTATGAAAGCACCCTGCACTTTTATTCTTGTGATAAGTTCAGTATTTTATCATCAAGGCGGCACTGGGCGTTATAATCTTCTCCGTCGCAACAATAGGCAATGCCAGATCCATTACATCTCGAACATGGGATTAATCTATTATTTTGGGATGATAGCGAAACCATACCTTTATAACATTCTGGACAGATCACTTTGCTTACCTAACTTAACTATCACCCCTAATTACCAGTGAGATAATTAAATTTCACCACGTTAAACCAGACCATTATCTGCCCTTACTTATTAGACAACCAAAATACTTCCTGGGGTTTCTTCTACAGACAGAATGTAAAAAAAAATTCAGACTACTAAATTTAGGCTATAGCTATCATCGCGATCAACAAATCTATGGCTCTGCTGCTGAGCGGATTTCTCTTTCTCAGCGTATTTCTCGTCATTATTGGTATTTGCCGCTCGCATTACGATATCAGGCCTAGAATATTGGGGGGGTGTGCGCGATAGCAGTAATGGCTCAACCATTTCGTTCACCTCTCTGGATTACTAGATATTTGGTCAAATTTTGTCATCAACACCATATATAGTGCCATCAAAGTATTAAAAATGTGTAAATTATAGCTAAATAGAGCCGAATTGACCGAACTTAGTACAAAATTTTTATATCATAACAACGTCGAATTATTTCTTTGATTCCAGGAAATTTACCATTTTAATGACATCTTTGGCCTCTAAACGGCTCAATGGCCCGGAACTGTATGATGACATTATGACCTTGCCGTTACTATCCAGGATAAATTCAGAGGGCTGGATCAAACCTCGACGATCTTCCCACCAAGAACCCATCAGGTCTCGATGCGTTTCTCCTGCTCCAAATCCAATAGGGAAAGACACCTCGTCGGCCACTTCTTGCGCCTTGTCCGCCGGATCGACACTGGCAGCAAAGACTTTTATGTTACGCTCGTTAAATTCACCAATTTCACCTTCAAAACCGACTAACTGTCGGCGACAGTAGGGTCACCAATGACCGCGGTAAAATACCACCACGTTATAATTTCCATCCATATCATTGGGAAGTTTAATTTCACCCCCGCCGACCAGATTTAACGACATATTGGGAAATTGCGACCCGGTATCTAATTTTTCATTCATCATACATCCCTATAATTCGTAAAAAAAATATTAAGTTTCTATCATTTACCGTAGTATTATACAAAAATTTCTAATATTTTATTTATACATAGAAAATATTTCTGTATATTAATTATTTCTTTATATAGCCTTAGAAAATACAAAATGAAAAGGTCCAAATTCAAAAAGCAGCCTAAATCAAATGGGAAGACGGCTCCAATCCGAACGTGATTTCTCCACATGTTGTCCCAGCCAAATCCCAACTTAGCGCTATATGACGCGTAGCTACCTGTAAGTCTCGATATTTTCTTTGCGCTATATGATCATCGAAGACACCGCTCGCCCCAGCTATATCAACTAACCTATCAACACCAGACTTGCATAGTCGGCTCGCGTAGGCCATATCTCTGCGATTACGCCCACGTTGTTTCATTGTTAAAGCAGTATTTACCCGCATTGCCGCCATCGATTCAGAGGTGTCACGCATTATTAACAAGCGAGCACAATCAATTTCCGCAGAAATTTCGGCAATATGAAGTTGCATTGATTGAAGTTCACAAAGGTTAACCCCCATAGATTTTCGCTGACTTATTTGTTCGGTAATAAACTTTAAGAGACTTTCAGCAATGCCAAGGATCACCCCTGCAAAGACAAAAGGGACTGATGCTACCTGAGGCAGTTGGTAAATTGGCTCGATACTATCACGAGAAATTTCGTCAGCGTCAGCATTTGCATCTTCCATTCTGATTACCCGATAATTGGGTACGATACTTTCCTTAATAATAAGGTTTTTGCTCCCAGTTCCTTTCATTCCCAAAACGTGCCAATTATCCTCAATTTGAATATCCTTTCTAGGCACAAGAAACAAATTATGCACGTTATTACCATCGTCATCTGGTATAAAGGCACCAACAAGAAACCAATCAGCGGAGTCGCATCCACTTGCCCATCCCCATTTACCGGAAAGGCTATACCCCTGCTCGACAACCTCAACTTTACCAACCGGATTAACGCTCGCTGAAATAGTAGAACCAGGTTTCTTATCCCAAATTTCATCCGTAGCTTTTTTTCCCATTTTGCTAACGAGAACCGCATGGTCCGCATAGGACTGCACACACCCAAGCAGTTGATGCACAGCCTCGGGCTAAATAGAAAGTATGTCAACAACGGCATCCAACGGCAGTTCTGCCCCCCCATACCGCATTGGCTGGCATAAAGAAAAAAATCCATTTTCTCTGCACTCTTTGATAGTCTCAACCGGCAATTTACGAAGTTTCTCAGTTTCCTCAGATCTCAAGGCGAGCGTCTCAATATAATTCAAAGCTGAACTTCGGAGGGTTAGTATACGATCTTCTTCCTTTTCTATATATTGAGCAACCAATTAAATCTCCTAGGTTTTAACAGAATTTTTGTTCTTATAAGAATACCTTTTTAAAACGTTTGCGTGGATTTCCTGAGCAGAAACACTTGCAAAATAGTACGCAAAAAACTTTTCCAAAATCAAAATTAATTACCAACAATATCCACACTATATCGCGCGATGTTCTTATAGCGATCCGATATAGCTGCCAATTCTGCTGGATCTATTATATCCTCAATCCGCTCAAACGGCTGACCTTGTGTCAATTCCTCAACTTTTTCAATTATGAAATCGGGCGGTTGATCACGGTTAGTTAACACAATCTCACTCGTTATTTCGAGCCGCTCCTGCTCATAAGATCGCAATGCAGCCAATGGATCGTCTAACTCGAAAAGCAACCGCGATAACGCCTCCGCATCAAGGATCGCTTGAGCACCGCCATTACCACCACGGGGATACATTGGGTGAGCAGCATCGCCCATGAGCGTCACTCGGTCAAATGTCCATTGGTCAATCGGATCCCGATCAACCATCGGATACTCAAGTATATACTGAGCTTCATCAAATAGCGCAGGCACGTCAAGCCAGTCAAACTGCCAATCAGCGAAGGGTGCAATGAAATCCACCAAACGTCCCGGCGTTGCCCAATCATTGAGACCAAGATCTTCGCGAGGCTGTTCTGTAACCCAGTTTATTAATTGTGTTCCATCATCAAATTGACGTATTGGATAAGTGGTTATCTTACCACGTGATACGGTACCTATTCGAGTTACACTCGCACCGCTGAGGAAAGGTTTTCGACGGGTAACGCCCCGCCACATATTAATTCCCCCA
>DUBF01000069.1:73245-126435 GCA_012960465.1 Rhodospirillales bacterium
CGTCCGCAGCGACCGCAACAACGCCAGTTTTCGATTTAGCGTTAGAGAAATGCACCAAAACACCGTCATCATTCTGTTCAACTCCAGCACAGCTATGGTCTAACTTAATCGCATCGGGACCTAGCCTATCCAAAACCGCCTCAAATAAAACCTGATGGAGATCTGCACGATGAATAGAAAAATGTGGGAATTCATATCCCGCAAATCGGCCGCACGGCTCGGAAAATATAAGCTGACCATGGCGATTATAATAAGTAAATTCTTTCGCCTCTACACCAAAAGCCTTTAAATTATGCTCCAGACCAAGAGCACTTAACTCCCGAATAGCGTGCGGTAACATGTTAATACCAACGCCAAGTGGCTTAAACTCTGGCGCCGCCTCATAAACACGACAAACCATACCACGCGCATGTAATTCTAGCGCCAGCGTTAGCCCCCCTATACCGCCACCAATTATCACAATTTCCTGATTTTTATCTTTCATAAAATTAGAGAACCCCATATTAGCCGATAGGCTACCTGATTAAGTTAAAGATAATACTCCATCCCAATATGTTCAATTTAATAATTTTATAAGGGTTATCAATTGTGTTTTCAGAAGATCGAAAATATGGCAAGTATAAATCCATTATTCTTTGAAAAAGGAAGGTCCTTTGGGAACTTAAATGCAATATTTTACGTGGGGAATAAATAAACCGGGGACCACAGAGAAGCGAACGTCTTTAATAAGAACGCACTGGGATTTTATAGCTAATTTTGATAAAAACCTGATCGCTCGCGGTCCTGTTTTGGACGAAGGAGACCTAAGTGTTGTTATTGGCTCAATACACATTGTAGAACTCGAAAATCTGACTAAAGCCGAGGATTTTACTTATAATGAGCCATTTGCCAAAGCTGGGCTTTTCAAATCTATCATCATCAAGCCATTCAAACTAGAAATAGAAAGAAACCAATTCGATTTTATAAGTAATCCAAATTTTATACGATTTTTTATATATTGCCCAGCAACGGTCGACCCAAAAGAAATAAGTCCAGAACTAGCTGAGGCTCACAAAGTCTACTGTAAAAGATTCGATAAGAATTTTATTTGTCATGGATCACTTTTAACCAATGATCATACTTGGCAAGGCAATATATATTTTCTTGAATTTGCTAATAAACTTGATATCGATAAATTTCTCAAGAGTGAACCTTTTGCAAAGTCGAATATTTACGATAAGATAGAGATATTCCGGTGGACAATGGGGGGTCCGGAGAACCTTAATGTTGCCGGAGCCTTGAGCTAAAACAGACATGCAACTCTCCATCTTTAAAAATATTTTAATCCGATCCAGTGCTGACAACACAGACATGGCTTTATGGTGTTTGCCAGGATTTGCCGATAGCGGTACAGCCTTCTCAGCTCTCCACCATACAGTATTTGCAAACTCAACTCGGATAATTACACCTGATTTACCCGGGTTTGGATCTAGTCCCGTTAATAATCATTCCTGTACGATAAAAGCATACGTTGCCACATTACTTGAACTTATTAATGAATTAACACCAGATGAAAAAATCGGTTTTATCGGTCATTCAGTTGGCTCTATCATAGCGGTTGAGGCTGCACTGAATTTAGGAGATCGCTGTATAGGCGTATTTTCAATCGAGGGTAATTTAACTGAAGAAGATGCCTATTTTTCAGGTCAGGCAGTCAATTTTATAAAGCCACAAGAATTTAAAAACTTATTCACCGATAAAATCTGGGCCAAAGGTAAAAACAACGACATCTTTCGTACTTACTTTAGCGGTTTAAAACAAGCTGACCCAACAGCAATGTGGCACTTTGGCAAAGACGTGAAGCGATATAGTCAAGATGACCAGCCAGGGAGAAAAGTTATGGAACTTGGCTGTCCATTTCTTTATTTCTGGTGTCTAGATAATACACCGATCGCATCTCAAAAGTTTTTAGACTCAAACAAAATCAACAACGTCCAAATAACCGGCACGAGCCACTGGCCAATGATCGATGCGCCAGAATTAACGGCAAAACATCTATTAAAATTTTTCGAAAAACAAAAATAAACCCAAGGACAAGTTTAATATTTCTGTTATGAGTATCTAATCAACGAGAAAGTAAAAAAAATAGATCCCGAGTCTAAATAAATTTTCCTGTCGCTAAGATACTATCAAATATTTTTTTAATAGTTGCATCTGCGCAACCAAAAATAATATTGTTAATATTAAAATACCAAATACCTTGAAATTAACCCAAAAATCAGTGGATTGAGTTCTCCAAACTGCCTCATTCAGCAAGGCCATAGAGAAAAAGAAGATTGCAAACCGGCGAGTAAGAAGGACCCAACCCTGGTGTTCCATTTTTAAAGAAGCGCCAAGTAGTTTCTCAAGAAAAATATTCTTTGTGTATAAACCCACCAAAAGGACTAACCCAAAGACAACCTGAATTATGGTTGGTTTCATCTTGATGAAAGTTTCATCCTTTAGCCAAAGAGTTAAACCTCCAAAGACAATAATTATACATCCTGTCACGATCGGCATAATAGGAAGCCGCCTTTCAATTAGAAAAGAAAGGGCCAGCACCACAAGCGTTGCAATGATTATTGCGGCTGTAGCCGCGTACAAATCCGCCAACCAATACGTGACAAAAAAAACAATTATTGGGCCATATTCGACTGCTGCCTTTAATAGCTTAGGGTCAATCGAGGCCTTCTTTTCTTTTGGGTCGTCCACAAAATTTTCCTCAAAAATTAATTCCAACAATCATAAGAATAGCGCCCAAAATAAAAAATTAAAGCGCGTATTTACTTTAATAGACTTACCGTAGAAATAAGCCTATATACACACAAATATTGAGGTAATTTATGTTTGCTCCATTTTTCTTAAACCGCGTGTGGGCGTTATGGTCGTGGCTGGGCAGCGCTTTTATTTTAATTTCTACCTGGTACCAGGTGCAATTAGACGTAAAAATTACCGAGTGGTTCCGAACCTTTTATGACACCCTGCAAAAAGCATTGAGTAAGCCTAATTCGGTAACGTTTGATGAATTTTTAGCATTCCTTATTGAATTTTCCCAAATAGCCGGTCTATGGATCGTAATAATGGTTATTACAGGGTTTTTTGTATCACATTGGGTTTTTAGATGGCGAACAGCAATGACCAATCGATATCAAGCTCTTTGGGATGACGTAAAACACATAGAAGGCGCCGCACAAAGAGTTCAGGAAGATACTTTAAAATTCGCAAGAATAATGGAAACCTTGGGCGTCGGTTTATTGGATTCAGTGATGACCTTAGTTGCCTTTGTGCCACTTTTATGGGGCCTATCTAAACAAATAACCGCGTTACCGTGGATAGGACAGGTCAATCACGGTCTAGTTTGGGTTGCTATTCTGACCGCCCTAGGCGGAACTCTATTGTTGGCGATGGTAGGTATAAAATTACCAGGTATCGAGTTTGATATACAAAAAGAAGAGGCAGCTTATCGCAAGGAACTTGTATTAGGGGAAGATAATCAGGAAAGAGCCAAACTAACTATGCTGGAAGATCTTTATTACAAAGTCCAAGGAATACATTTTAAATCTTATTTCCATTATCTATATTTTAATGCCTGCAAGTGGAGTTATTTCCAGGGAATGGTAATTGTTCCTTACATAGCTCTTGCCCCAACAATTGTTACCGGCGTGGTAACCTTAGGTTTCGTTCAACAAATTGTACGAGTTTTTGGTAGGGTTGAGAGTTCGCTCCAATATTTAGTGCGCTCCTGGTCAACAATAGTTGAGTTAATCTCCGTGTTTAAGCGGCTTAGAGCATTTGAAAGCGCAATAGAACCCAAAATTTTAGTCTCTGAAAAATAATTGACCCATAAAACCTAGGAAGGTCGTATCAGGAGTACTTATCCCAGTTACAAAGATCACTTGTTCAGTAAGGACCACGCAGCCCAAAATATGCATCCACATACCAAAAGGGCAAAAACAACAAGTATTATTCCTAACATATTGATAGGTTACCGTACGACAAAAGTGAATTCAACCTCATCGCGGAAGAAGCTGAATTCTGGAAGATCATGCAAAACATGATCCTTAATCTGGACTATATTTACCTGTCAACTGAGGCGCATGAGGCGGCTCAAGGCCCTTATTCTTCCTGGCTAGTCTTGTCGTTCTTTCCCACGTCCGTTTAAGGTCGTCACGAATATTCACTTTTAATCGGCCCATACCCTCACATTCCAACTCGACAGTATCACCATCATGAAAAGGATTCAGTCCACCATGGTTTGTTCCTGTGGCAATAATGTCTCCGGGCTCAAGGGTATGAACATGACTGATAAACTCAATACATCGTTTAATATTATGGGCCATATCATTTGTATTAAAATCCTGCATAATTTGTCCATTAACCCACAACTTGATGGGCAACTCCTGTGGATTGGCGATTTCATCTTTAGTAACAAGGTATGGACCAATAGGTGTAAAAGTTTCACGCGCTTTCATTTGGAAAAAAACATTAGAGGCCGGAGGCAGTCCACGAGCAGATCCATCTATAAAATTTACATACCCAAAGACGTAATCCATCGCGTCGCCTTGGCTCACTTGATAGCAGCGTTTACCAATCACAACTCCTAACTCTCCTTCTCCCTCAAAGACTGTAGCGGGAATATCCTGAAGAACCATTGTATCATTGGGTCCAATAACGCTATTGGATGCTTTAGTGAAAGCATTAATGGCAGGGGTCTCGGTTAACGTACCATCCTCCATATAATTTACAGCCATACAATCTATATTAACTGGACGCGGAAGAGGCGGACGTATCCGAACGCTACTGACAGGAACACCCTGCGCGCTATTTACAGCTTTCTCCAAAAGGCTGCGGTACTGATCAAAGTTCTCTATTAACCCATTAACCAGGTCGTGTGGGCCAACCATTGGTATGCCACTTACTTTATCACTCACATCTATAACGTTGTCCCCACTCAAAATCCCAAGTCTGAAATCATCAAAAAATAGAATTTTCAAAATACTACTCCCTCATAGATAATGTGATCTTACTGTTTATCATTCGGTTAAAATATTAATGTTGCAAGCAAAAACAGCACAAATGCGTGACAATTAAATTGAATCCCTCCAAAATTAGATTCTGAAATAGAACAAGGGGGCTTCTAGTAATGAGTACAAAAATAAGTGATGAAATTTTAAGGGCAGCATCAGAAATTTCGGCTGCAACAATGCACGAAGCGGCCGGTAAAATAGGCGCCCTTCCTTCTTATTTAAAACCTATTTCGTCTGGTATGAAGATTTGTGGACGGGCATATCCCGTTAAAGGACCTTCCGGTTGTAACCTTTGGCTCCATAGGGCAATTGCGAAAGCTAAGCGCGGTGATGTACTCATAGCAGACATCGGAGACGATAAAGAGTTTGGCTATTGGGGAGATATCATGGGCACCAGCTCAATAACCAAAGGTATAGCTGGGCTTGTCATAGATGGGTGCGTTCGCGATCAGTTTGAATTGGAAGAAATGGGATTTCCCGTTTTTTCTTCAGGTCTTAGTATCCGAGGCACAGAAAAGAAATTTGATGGGAAAGGATCACTTGAAGAGCCTATAATCTTAGGCAATATAGCAATTGAACATGGTGATCTAGTTTTGGGTGATAATGATGGGATCGTCATTATTCCCGCCAACCAAGTCGAGGACAGTATAACCAAATCGATAGAACGCGAAGATAAGGAAGACGCAACAAAAAAGCGTCTTCGTGATGGCGAAACCACAATGGCAATATATAATTGGCCAGAAAATTAAAAAGGAAAAGGAATTAGCGTGGCAAGTATTTTAAATTTCCCCCCCATCCATTTTGATTTTGGAGCCATCAAAGAGCTTACTCTTGAGCTCGATAAAAGACAAATTGACCGGCCTCTCGTTATAACTGACCAAGGTCTTGTAGAGCATGGTGTCTACGGGAAACTTCGCGATGCATTGCCGAGTGATATGGCAGTTTCTTTGTTTGATAGAATTCCAGAAAACCCAACCATCTTAGGAGTTGAACAAGCACTTGAAGTATATAAAAAAAATAACTGTAATGGTATTATTGGGCTCGGTGGAGGATCCATACTTGATTCTGGAAAAGCCCTAAGGGTTATAGCAACTCATGATATATCATTAATCGATATTTTGGGTAATTTAGATAAAATAACGGCTAATGTGGCACCTTACATAACGATACCAACTACCGCAGGCACCGGTGCAGAAATTACTTTTGGAGGAGGCATCCACCCGGAACCTAATGCACCAGCCTTCGGTATTCGTAGTATGCACGTACGGCCCGATCTCGCTATCTGTGATCCGGAATTCACTATGACATTACCTCCGCGATTGACAGCTGCAACGGGTATGGACGCCCTCACCCATTGCGTCGAAGGTTTTTTATCCAATAACTCCAACCCTCCAACCGAAGCAATTGCTTTGGATGGTGCTCGGCGTGTTATCAATTTTATCGATCGAGCCGTAACGAATGGTGACGACCGCGAAGCACGTTCAGAAATGTCGATGGCAGCACTTGAGGGAGGGATGGCAATCTATATGGGATTAGGCCCAATTCATGCCCTATCAATGACGTTTGGAAATAGTCCGCTTCACCATGGCACTCTTGTTACAGTTGCTATGCCAGCTGTTATGAGATTCTATAATGGTAAAATCGAAGGTAATGGTTTGGAGCGAATTGCCGAGGCAATGGGTCTTACTGCAGACAAGGAATCCGGAAATCGTATAGCTGATGCTGTAGCAGAAATAAATGCTAAGTTGGGCCTTCCTTCAACTGTGCGGCAAATGGGTTATGATAAAACTGATATTGAACAAATGGTGAAGGACTCTTGTGAAAGCCATTTTAATATTTCAGCACCTACTCGACCCAGTGCGGACGAATATGAAAAAATAGTTGTTGAAGTATTAGGTTAAAAAGCTGTTTCCTGCACCCCCGCTAAAGTTCGATTAATGCATAGATTTCTCTTAAAAATACCACGGTGATTGAAATACCTTGATTTACGCCGACTACTAAACTTATTTATTAAAGGCCATCATCTTGTCCATGAATATGATAGGCGATCTCACGAGCAGGTTTACGTCCTTCACTATCAATACCAGTCGGTAGCCATGCGCATACGTTCGCACCCGGAGACCAAACCGTCTCACACGGACCTGGTACAAAGAATTCGACAAATACCGCCTCGGCATCACTCTCATTAATAAAAGTATGGAGTTCGTGCTCGTAATTATAGAGAACATCCCCAACTTCAAGTTCCTGTCGGTCCCCATTGAGTAGTGCTGTAATGCGTCCTGAGATAATATATTGAAAATGTTCTGCACCTACATGGTGGTGCTCAGGGGCAGCCGTGCCCGGTGGATAGGTAATCATCTCACCCTTAAATGCATTCGTACCCGTCAGTGCAGGCGTAGCCATATAAATCCTCTTACGAGCATCATGCTCAGATTCTAAAATAGGTTCTCGCGTCCAGTCAGTATGACGCAAAACCCTTGGCATATCGTTTATATCAGGATCAAACCGTTGAGCATCGGACACACGCGCGACAAGCACGACGGCATCACCTTCACCGGAAACAAAGTTACCATGAAAACCTTGCGGTAAATATGAAATTAAATCAGGTGTTAGGGTCTCAGTCATACCCTTAAACGATCCTCGACCTGACAAAACCTGCACCCAACCTACTGCGCCGCTCTCAAGCACCAAATTATATTCTGCATCAGATGCAACTTTTATATAGTCCAGAAGAATTTGATCATTACCAATTACTTCCGGCTGCAGCAGGCGGATTATATCACATCCTGGTGATACAATAGTTGGTTTTTGATCGATGTGTCTTATAATAACAGGCACTTTATTCCCTCATAAATTAACCCTAAATAATTTTATTGATGAAATCTATAATATCAGGTCCCACGCCATTATCACCAGAACCAATGGAGTAAACTTGCGACACATGATTATGACCGCACATTTGCTTATAACGCGGGAACCAATCAAATTTAGAACCAATTTCCAATAATAACTCTACGCCAAATCGCTCCCAACCAATAGGATCATATTCTGCAGTTGAAATCATAATCGGGGTTTTACCATGATCTACATTCCCTAAGATTGCCATTTCAGCATATTTATCGGATGGCTCACCAAAATAAGCTATTTGATTAGGCGCCGCATTCTCAGAACTATTGCCATAAACACCAGACATTAACATCGCCCCAGCGCATCCAGGTCCATCATCTGGATGCATTGATTTACGAAGTACATAAGTTGACACATGACCTGCACCTGCAGACTGACCAAGTAAAAATATTTTCTTTGGGTCGCCCCCGTAGGCGGTGATATTTTCTCGCGCCCAATCAAGAGCATTGCCAACATCAACAGCTCCATCTGGCCAGCTTGCCTCTGGAGCAAGTCGGTAAGTCGCGTTAATGCCAATCATTCCGTTACGTACAAAAAAATTAGCGACATTACCATGTAATAAATCTCCCTCAACATTTTTATGCCCTTGCACATAGCCACCACCGTGAAAGAAAATAACGGTAGGTAATTCGGCTGTATTCTCATCTCCTAAGTGAATATCTAATATATTTCTCGTGTCAGACCCGTAGGCAACATCCCTTATAATTTTGATCCCACTTCGATCTATTTTTCTGAGAACGGGCATATATATTTCCTTCGTTCTCTCAAGCACATCTACACTAAATACTTTACCCATACTCTTGATTTCCGCCGCAATTTCTTCGGGTATATTGTGGATACGCTGTGCCGAACGACTATCTAACTTATTCATACATAAAATCCCCAAAATTAATTTTCCTAAAATATCAGAACCATAATCGCTGGCTGGTGATAATTCCAATAGTCTTTTATAATAATACGCAAAAGAGGAAACAACCTATGATCTATCTGAATTATAACCAGGAAGAATTAGATGCCCAATACAATCAGGCAACTTTAGTTCCCGATATTACATCCTATATAGAATATTGGACAACAGCAGGGTCAAAGGCGCGCAAATCTTTAACATGTAAATTAAATGTTGCATATGGTACGTCCGACGTTACACATCTCGATATATTTCCAGCGACGGGCAAGAAAACTCCCATTCATGTTCACATTCATGGAGGTGCATGGCGTCAACTCAGTAAAGAGCACGCCTCTTATCCAGCCCCTCATTTTGTATCAGCTGGAGCCACTTTTATTGCACTAAATTTTGGTCTGGTACCTGAGTATTCACTTGGCGAAATTGTCGATCAAGTCCGTGAAGCAATAAAATGGATTTGGCAAAATGCCGTCTCTTTCAATGGAGATCCTGATCGAATATTCATCTCAGGGGTCTCTTCTGGTGCACACTTAGCTGCAACTATTTTATCGGATGACTGGCGCAAAAAACTTAATCTACCGGAAAATGTTATAAAAGGCGCTGTTCTTGCAAGTGGTCCTTATGATCTAGAACCCGTGAGATTAAGTGCCAGAAACAACTACCTAAACCTTAATCAACAAGAATCAGATCGGAACAATCCTTTAAAGCATATCCCGCAGGTAGGATCGGAAATTATAATCTGCTGGGGAGATCGAGAATTGGATGAATTTCAGCGGCAAGGCCAAGCTTACGCAGAGGCTTGGCAAGCTGGCGGTAACCCCTGCAAAGTTATAACCCTTAAGGCCTTAAACCACTTTGATGTCGCCAATGAATTTGGCCACGCCGAAAGCCCATTATTCCGAGCTACGTTAAAGCAAATGTCTCTGATAAATTAAATCTTTAAGCCACCTTTATCTATGACGAAGTCAATAATTTCAGGCAATCCTTTATTCTCTTTTAGATTGGAAAAATAGAAAGGTTTTTCACCGCGCATTTTTTTCGCATCACGATCCATTACTCCTAGATCAGCACCAACAAAAGGAGCAAGGTCTATTTTGTTAATGACCAATAAATCGGATCGCGTTATCCCCGGACCACCCTTGCGAGGAATTTTATCACCGGCAGATACATCAATCACATAAATTGTAATATCTGCCAGTTCTGGTGAGAAGGTTGCAGCTAGATTATCACCGCCACTTTCAATAAAAATGATATCAAGCCCTGAAAACTTTTGACTAAGCTCTGAAACGGCTGCCAAATTCATCGAGGCGTCTTCCCGAATAGCAGTATGCGGACACCCGCCAGTTTCAACCCCCAAGATACGGTCTGCAGCGAGTGCTCCCGACCGTGTCAAAAACTCGGCATCTTCCCGAGTATAAATGTCATTTGTAATGGCAGCGATGTTAAATTTTTCTCGCATGGCCTTGCACATCCGGTCCAGCAAGGCGGTTTTTCCTGTTCCTACAGGACCGCCAATACCCACCCTGAGAGGATTTGAAGTCATGACCTAAACAACCTCGTATATTGTGTTTCATGTTTCATCGAAGCCCAATCGATGATTGGTGCCGCCGTTCCAAGATCCTCAATCTTACCCAAAAATATGGTCTCCGTCATATCGTTAATACTCGATTTTAATTCTTCAATACATCGTTGACCAGCAACCTGCCCGAGTGGCACCAAGCGGATCCCCGCCGAAACCAAATTGACCGAGAATGCATGAAAATAGGCAAGTAGCGCAGCTCGGAGCGGAATATCAGAAGCAGCTGAAACAACTGCCACAGCAGTAGCGTAGGTAGCTTGACGCCCCGTATTACCTATAACTTCGATGGCATTATCAAGTTTTTCTAACTTCCATATTTGGGACACCGTATCGAGAAAAGCTTTTCCCTGAGAACTACTTTCTAGCGCCATTTCGGAAGTGCCGCGCATAACATCCGAGCGCTCAACTGCCCATTGTAACTCTTCAAATTTATTCTCCATAACAGCGGTCCAGGCTAACTTAAAGAGGGCACCATCAATACGTCCAGTTCCCTTGCTGAGGGCTGCATTAATCCAGAGACACAAATCATCTACGTTCTTTATTCGCCCTTCCTCAACCGCATATTCAATTCCATGGGAATAAACATAGCCGCCCACCGGAAAACTAGGCGACAGTAAAGTCATCAAATCAAGAAGCGCTATATTTGATAAGGTATTAGTGGCCATAGAGGTGACCGTCTGTATTTTTAGAAATATTATAAGCACCCTGTTCAGGCGAAAATACTGCTTTATTGCGTATAGTTTTCGCACCCAACCCTTCTAACATGATCTCCAAAACATGGTCATAAGTGATGCGAAGTATCCCATTATCAAGGATCTGGACAGGCGTGTGACGATTGCCAATATGCCAGGCAATTCGAGCTGCCTGGGCCGTTGTCGCACACTGTATATCCAAAACGTCCTCTTCAGCTGCCTTGACCGCTATGACCCCGCCTTCTTCCAGAACTAATGCGTCGCCCTCTTCCAATTGAACTGCCTCAGCCAGATCCAGCAAGAGGGCGGCGCCATCATCATCGTGCATCTTAATTCGGCGACGATAGCGATCTTGATAAGGCAATGTAATAGTTCCGAGAACTTCATCTTTGCCCCAGTTATCGGCATGAATAATATTTATGGCGCGTCGCATTAGAATAAAAAATATCGCTGAGCTAAGGCAAGTTCTTCGGCTGGCTCACAAACCAAAAGCTCTCCGTCAGCCCGAACTTCGTAGGTTTCTGGATCCACTTCCATCTTGGGCTGATAATCGTTTAGGCGCATATCTTTTTTCTTAACCGAACGCGTTCCGGAAACAGGTATTGTTCTCTTAGAAACACCAAGTTTCCCGGCAATGTCAGAATTGGCAGCTGCTTGTGAAACAAATGTTACCGAACTTTCAGTCAGCGATTTTCCAAATGCACCAAACATAGGTCGATAGTGTACCGGTTGCGGTGTCGGAATCGAGGCATTTGGATCTCCCATTGCCGCCCCAGCAATTGTACCGGCTTTTAATATGATATCTGGCTTTACACCAAAGAGCATCGGCTTCCAAAGGACAAGATCAGCAAGTTTACCCACTTCGACTGAACCAACATGCTCAGCTATCCCATGTGAAAGTGCCGGATTAATTGTATATTTTGCAATATAACGCTTAACCCTAAAGTTACTATTGTCGCCAGTCTCTTCAGGCAACGCACCCCGTTGTTTTTGCATTTTATCGGCTGACTGCCAGGTGCGAATTATTACCTCCCCAACCCTACCCATAGCCTGACTATCCGAAGCAATCATAGAAAAAGCGCCAAGATCATGAAGAATATCTTCTGCAGCAATAGTTTCCCGACGAATTCGACTTTCGGCAAAAGCAACATCTTCTGGAATTTTGGCATCCAAGTGATGGCAAACCATCAACATATCTAGATGTTCATCTACGGTATTAACCGTAAAAGGCCGAGTGGGGTTCGTTGAAGACGGAAGGACGTTAGCTTCACCGCATATTTTAATGATGTCTGGAGCATGGCCGCCGCCCGCACCTTCAGTATGGAAGGCATGGATCGTCCGATCCTTAAAAGCGGCAACCGTGTTTTCAACAAAACCAGCTTCGTTAAGTGTGTCTGTATGGATAGCAACTTGAATATCCATTTCTTCAGCAACGTTCAGACAAGTATCAATTGCTGACGGTGTTGTACCCCAATCTTCATGCAGTTTCAGTCCACAGGCCCCAGCTTCTACTTGCGCCTTCAATTCTTCAGGCTGCGATGCATTGCCTTTACCAAAAAAACCAAGGTTCATAGGCAGACCTTCTGCGGCCTGCATCATGCGGCCAATGTGCCAAGCACCAGGCGTACAAGTGGTCGCATTAGTGCCTTCGGCTGGACCCGTACCACCGCCGAGCATAGTTGTTATACCCGAATAAAGAGCATCATCAATTTGCTGGGGACTTATCCAGTGAATATGGGCATCAATACCCCCGGCAGTTAAGATGCGCCCTTCGCCTGCTATAGCCTCAGTACCTGGACCAATAACAATATCAATATTGGATTGAATATCTGGATTGCCAGCTTTACCGATTGCGTTAATACGGCCATCCTTTAATCCTATGTCCGCCTTAATAATACCTGTATAATCAACGATCAATGCATTAGTAATCACAGTATCGACAGCACCGCCTTCGCGGCTGACCTGGGACTGCCCCATCCCATCGCGGATCACTTTACCGCCGCCAAACTTTACTTCTTCACCGTAACTGGTCAGATCCTCTTCCACTTCGATAAAAAGGTCTGTATCAGCAAGCCGGACTTTATCACCGGTTGTCGGACCAAACATAGTAGCGTATGCAGAACGTTCGATTTCATAAACCATTATAAGTCTCCAAGTCCGCCCTGTATTTTGGCATTAAACCCAAAAACTTGGCGTTTACCTTGAAAGGCAACTAGCTCAACTTCACGTGCTTGTCCTGGCTCAAACCGAACAGCCGTACCCGCAGGAATATCGAGCCTAAAGCCTCTCGCAGCTTCCCTTTCAAAATCTAGAGCCTCATTAGTTTCATAGAAATGAAAATGGGAGCCTACCTGTATGGGACGATCTCCTGTATTGATAATTTTTAATTTTATGATTTCCCGACCCTCATTGAGAGTAATCATTCCATCTTTAGTTATAATCTCACCAGGTATCATGTCAGACCCCTCAACGTATCGGCTGATGCACGGTTACAAGTTTTGTGCCATCGGGAAATGTTGCTTCAACTTGAATATCGTGGATCATCTCCGCAATGCCATCCATTACTTGATCACGTTTTAGCACATGCGCACCCTCAGACATCAAGTCGGCAACACGGCGACCATCCCTAGCACCCTCAACAACATAATCACTAATTAATGCAATCGCTTCAGGATAATTTAACTTCACACCCCGCGACAATCGCTTGCGTGCAACCTCCGCTGCCATCGCAACCAAAAGTTTATCTTTTTCTCTTGGTGAGAGATTCATTGCCAATCCTCCCTTTGGATTAATTATTTCCAGTAAAAATCTTTTCTTAAAAAAATCATTATGATCAATTTATTACATATTCCATAATCGTGGTAGCTTGGCTGGAAGGCCAGCAATTTTATTTCGAAAAGCACCCCAAAACGCGCAAAAATCATTACGCAAATCTAATATATCTTTGCTAAGCCAGCGGATTATTAAAATTTCATTGACACATGTTACGCTGGATAAAACGCCACTATTTAGGCTCTCAAGAAATTTTTGCACGACCGGAAGATTATCTTCGGCATCCGGTCCAATATAAACCGTGGTCGCCATCGACACTGCGCCATCAAAACAAGCTGGATCAGCTATGATTGAAGCTATATCATCTTGCATATGAAGCGCATCCACCCACACCAATTTCCCATCCCTAATTATTTCCCAACCATCATGTATAAGGCCTGTCTGAAAATGCTCCCCATACCCTAACCGGCCAAATACCACTATCTCACCGGCAATCAGTTTGCCGTCTCGCTCAACATTAACATGCGTTTGACGTCTTAAACGGGAACCTTCAAATAATATTGTTTCCTGTGGTATATACTCTAACCAACTGCCAGCTTCGACTATAAGATTTATTTCTATTTTAGAATCCGTACCCGCAGAGCGATAAACTTTCTCGGCAGATTGTGTAGTTACCAGCGCATTTGCCTTTTTTTCTACCGTAACCTCAACTGAAATTTTATCCCCGCCCACCAAACCACCGGCAGTATTAACAACCACTGCCTGGGTAATATCCTTGTCAGGAATATTAGGGAAAAGAATACGCTGAGGGTCACTCTGGTACAAATCCCTGAGCCGTGTAACTCCTTCAGCATCGGCATTAAATATTAGTCGAGCCTTACCGGCGACGATAATTTTTCTTTGCTTTAAAGGTTTGTTGTTCGACTGTAAGATAGCAGTGTTCATTTTCTTCTACCATGGTTAGCTAGTAATATTCACAACAACTACCCCAACATCAGCAAGAACTTGGATAAACTTTAAATACTGTTAGACCAACATTTAAGGAAAGATTATTATCTAAACCTAAGGAGGTCAACATGACTATAATAACAGGCTCATTAGATTTAGATTGGCGGTGTCGCCATACCTGGAAGCGTTCATCCATTAATACGTTGTGGTGCCTACTTGGTTGTTCGATTGGCGATTTTGGTACAATCGCCTTCTTTCAATTTAGCAATATTGTATGGCCAACGTTAGCCATTATGAGCCTTGCGATAGTCATGGGACTTTTAACCTCAATTTTGCTTGAAACATTTATTCTTAGTCGACAGATGGCATTATCAGTTGCACTTAAGACTGCATTTGGAATGTCCCTTATTTCGATGATTTCTATGGAAATAGCCATGAACCTCTTAGATATTTTATTGACAGGTGGCGCCATACTAACGTGGTCGGTTATTCCATTCATGCTTCTTGCTGGTTTCATCGCGCCTCTTCCTTATAATTACTGGCGGCTAAAAGCGCTCGGTAAGGCA
Source organism: Rhodospirillales bacterium (assembly GCA_012960465.1). Classification (GTDB taxonomy): domain Bacteria; phylum Pseudomonadota; class Alphaproteobacteria; order Rhodospirillales; family UBA2165; genus TMED23. The sequence goes on from DUBF01000069.1 coordinate 88,659, forward strand.
TGTCATTAGATATTGACCATGATACAGCAAAAAAATGGAGCCGATTTTTTGACAGTTGAGTGGCGGAAATTAACCGCGACTAATCTTCTCTAGGAAATTTTTCTTATATGAAAAATAAATAGATCATTCTTCTGAGTAGATTTTAACAGTTGGTGACCCTGTGTCTGACAAAACACCTCAAAGTCTTTGACTGAACCAGGGTCTGTAGATTCAACAAGTAAAATATCGTTATCTTCAAGTCGCGTCATAGCCTTCTTAACTTTTAAGATTGGGAGAGGGCAACTCAAACCCTTCGTATCAAGTTCGATGGGCATTTAACCAATCTTTCCCTAGAAAACCTGGCCCATAATAGCTAAATTTCAATTAAACCAATCAGAGCCGCACAAATTGAAGTGTAAAGCGTGTGGCAGAACTCCAGTCCAAATCGCTCAACAAAACTGAAGCCAGAATTGAAACAGCTGCGACGGCGACCAGACTATAAACAAATGCTTTCATCGTCTCTCCCTCTACCTCCATATATGGCCGCGAAGCGCGCCAGGTGATTGCCTATTAGGGCTATTGTCCACCGTTCCAGACAATTGTCGTCCGCTTGGTCCGTGACGAAACTGCGGCAATCGTTTGCCAGTCTGAGCATCAATGACAAGGGTATTTACCTGAAACGCCGTATTGTAATTTCCACCGTTGAACATGACCCTAACAAAATATACAGGCCTACCTAGATCTTTTCCTATAAACATCTTAAGTACTTTTGCGTCATATTTCTTTTCTATATTTGCCTGTATTACACGTTTGCTCATAGCCGCCGAGGCATTTTCTGTAATAAAAAACAAAAATATAGAGGCGACACCAAATAAAATACTGTTTACCGATCGTTTACTCATGGGCTGTCGGCTCTCCTTGTATACGTTCAGTTAGTGGTTCTGGCGCTGGCTCCCCTTTTATTTCAGCAACCCAGGCAGAGTGATGTTCTCTAGCCCAGTTTTCATCAACCTCACCTTCCCACATTGCATCAATCGCACCTTCCATACCAAGCGTTCCAATATAAATATGGGCAATGATTAACGCCACCATAAGCACTGAAAGAATACCATGCCAAGCCTGGGTCAACTGCATCTCTTGAATTGGTTCTAGGTTGGTTGGAAGATTAAAACCAAAATTATTCAGAAAACTAAATGTCCCAGCAAACGGACTAAACTCAAATGGGAACATCAGGCTTATACCACTGTATGATAAAGATGCCCCGGATAACACAACGGCCCAGAAAATTATTTTTTGACCAAAATTGAACTTCTTTGCAGGTGGATGAATATTTTCGTCAAACATACCTCCACCATTTAAAATCCATCCACGGTCATATCTGTCCCATAAATTATGTCTAACCCATAGAATAACCATTAATATTATGCCAAGAATAAATGCAAAGCCCATAAAGTTATGTAAACTTTTACCAACACTGGTTACGGCAGAAAAAGCTTCGGGCCCTAAAATAGGCAGGATTAAATCTCTGCCATATATCAGGTTGAGACCCGTTAAAGCTAATACACAAAAAGGGACAGCCGTCAGCCAATGAGTAAATCGCTCAAGGGTGCTAAAACGTTTTATTTTGCGAGCTGACCTTCCGGCGCTAATTTTGATCGTGCCGCGATTACCATAAAACAGGGCAAGAATTATAATGGTACCCAGTATTAGCCAAGCTCCCAAAGTTATCAGGTCGTCCATTCTAAATTGGCGCCAACTTTGGCCCGCTGACTGAACTAGTATACCAGCATCTTTATTCGGAATTGAAACGTTGCCTTTAGTGCCCAAGCGAACACGCCCCCAATTTGTCGAGGTGCTGGGTCTCGGTAAAATATTTGTCGGCATACCAGCGGGTTCACCCCACTTCTGTGAAGAAGGTGGACGAACACTAGAACCTGGCGACGTCGGTGCAATTGCAGTAGACTTAGCTGGAGATTCAGCGAGGGCTATTTTACCATCACCAATCGCACTCTGAGACATGTCTGTCAGTGTTAAAATAGCTACCAAACTTAAACAACCGACCCAAGGAATTATTTTCGACATAAAACTCATAAATTTATCCTTCATAAATTTGTCAGTGTATTAAATACCAGCCAACACCATTACTCATCGGCAAAAGCGACACCGCAGCACCCAATTAAAGACGCTGCGGCACCAAAAAATTTATTACCTCCCAGCTAAAGAATAAGGATTCTAAAGTCGGGCTGGCTTTCCCTTACTTTGGTAGGCAGTTCCCCACCCCCAAGCGCCGGAACCAAATCCGCGAGCAACCACACGCTCGCGATAAATATCAGACACTTTATCACTATCACCAGCTAACAGCGCTTTGGTGGAGCACATTTCTGCACATAAAGGTAATTTTCCTTCTGCCAAACGGTTACGCCCATATTTGTTAAACTCCGCAGAAGAGTTAGTCTCCTCAGGACCACCTGCACAGAATGTACATTTATCCATTTTCCCACGACTACCAAAATTACCCGCTTGAGGATATTGTGGTGCACCGAATGGGCATGCATAGAGGCAGTAGCCACAGCCAATACACAGATCCTTAGAATGGAGAACCACCCCTTCCTCTGACTGATAAAAACAATCCACCGGACAAACGGCCATACACGGCGCATCTGAGCAATGCATACAGGCAACCGAAATCGAGCGCTCGCCCGGCTTCCCATCGTTCAAGGTGACAACCCGTCGGCGATTAACACCCCACGGCACCTCGTTCTCATTTTTACAAGCCGTCACACACGCGTTGCATTCAATGCAGCGCTCGGCATCACATAGAAATTTCATTCTAGCCATTGTTTTTCTCCTTACGCTGCTTCAATTCGGCACAGACTGCATTTAGACTCTTGCATCTGCGTTACCGAATCGTAGCCATATGTCATTGCGGTATTTGCGGCTTCACCCAAAACATAAGGATCTGTTCCTTCGGGATAATTAGCCCTTAGATCCTTGCCTTGGAAGTGACCTGCAAAGTGGAAAGGCATGAAGGCGACGCCTGGAGCAACACGCTCCGTGACCATCGCTTTCATCTTAAGCTTGGCGCCTTCTGCGCCGTATAACCACACAGTGCCGCCATCCCTAATCCTAGAATTATTGGCATCAACAGGATTAATTTCAACAAACATTTCCTGCTGCAATTCTGCAAGCCATGGGTTTGAACGACTTTCGTCACCACCACCTTCATACTCAACCAAACGTCCTGACGTAAGAATAGTCGGGAATTTCTTAGAGAAATCTGTTTTTTGAATACTCTCATACATAGTAGGCAGACGATAGTGACTTTTTACATCCTTATAGGTTGGATAGTCAGCCACCAAATCGCGCCTCGACGTATAAAGCGGTTCGCGGTGAAGTGGAATCGGATCCGGAAAGGTCCAAACTAGGGCTCGTGCCTTAGCATTACCAAAGGGTGCCGTACCGTGTTTGATAGCAACGCGCTGGATACCACCTGAAAGATCGGTTTTCCAGTTTGTCTTATCGCCCGCAACCTTGGCAATAGAAGCTTTCTCTGAAGAGGTTAAATCACCGTCCCAGCCTAATTTCTTCAGCAATTGCATGCTAAACTGAGGATGACCATCCTTAATTTCCGATCCAACTGGATAAGAACCCTCCGCCAAGAGGTTGGTACCATTTCGTTCAACACCAAAACGAGCCCGGAAGTTCAACCCTCCCTCTGCAACTGGACGTGAGGTATCATACAATATCGGCGTTCCCGGATGTTTCATTTCTGGTGTACCCCAGCACGGCCAAGGCAGACCATAGAACTCACCGTCAACTGGCCCGCCCTTAGCTTGTAGCGTACGCTTGTCGAACATGTGCTGATTAGCCATATGTGCTCTGAGCCGCTCAGGCGATTGCCCGGTATAACCGATTGTCCACATACCGCTATTGAATTCACGAGTGATGTCTTCAACCAATGGCTCGTTACCTTTGACCTTAATTTTCTTAAACATCTCTTTAGCCATGCCAAACTTTTTGGCGAAACGATACATGATTTCGTGATCAGTCTTGGATTCAAAAATCGGATCAACAACTTTTTCACGCCATTGAAATGAGCGATTAGACGCGGTCACAGATCCATAGGTTTCAAACTGCGTACATGCCGGAAGAAGGTAAACACCATCTTTCCGATCATGCATCACCGCCGTTGCCGTTGGATAGGGATCAATCACGACAAGAGTGTCGAGTTTTTCCATTGCCGTTTTCATCTCAACACCACGGGTTTGAGAGTTTGGTGCGTGACCCCAGAAAATCATACCTTTTACATTGTCGGGCTGAGCAATATTCTTTTTGTCTTCAAGAACACCATCAATCCAACGAGATACTGGAATACCTTTACTGGTCATAAGTTTTTTTGTGGCAAAACGACCAAGCATGTAATTGTAATCCACATTCCAAACACGCGACCAATGCTTCCAGGCACCCGTAGAGAGGCCGTAGTAACCTGGAAGAGAATGAGATAACACACACATATCCGTTGCGCCCTGAACGTTATCATGGCCGCGGAAAATATTGGCACCGCCGCCGGCAGTACCCATATTACCTAAGGCCAACTGCAACACACAGTATGCGCGAGTGTTATTATTACCGTTAGTGTGCTGAGTACCCCCCATACACCAAATTAAAGTACCTGGGCGATTATTGGCCAAAGTTCTCGCAACACGCTTCAATTGCGAGCCTGGGATACCGGTTACACGCTCACATTCTTTCGGGTTCCATTTTTTTACTTCGGCTCTAATATCTGCCATACCATAGACACGTTGCTGAATGAACTTTTTATCTTCCCAGCCGTTTTCCAGTATATGCCAGAGAATGCCCCAAACAAGCGGCACATCTGTACCAGGACGCATTTGAACAAATTCATCCGCATGCGCTGCCGTTCGCGTGAAACGCGGGTCGCAGACTATCACGGGTGCATTATTTTGTTCCTTAGCTTTCAAAATATGCAAAAGCGAAACTGGGTGCGCCTCAGCGGGGTTACTGCCAAACAAAATAATCGAACGAGAATTTTGAATGTCGTTCATGCTGTTGGTCATTGCACCGTAGCCCCAGGTGTTAGCAACACCAGCAACCGTGGTGGAGTGACAGATACGCGCCTGGTGATCTCCATTATTAGTTCCCCAGAAAGCGTAGAACTTACGGAACAAATAAGCTTGTTCGTTGCTATGCTTTGCGGAACCAAGCCAGTATACTGAATCAGGTCCCGATTCTTTCCTTATTTTCAAAAGACGATCGCCGATCTCATTAACGGCATCGTCCCATTTCATTCGCTGCCATTTACCCCCAACAAGTTTCATTGGATACTTCAAACGACGTTCACCATGAGCATGCTCACGGACAGCGGCACCTTTAGCACAGTGGGCTCCCATATTAATGGGACTGTCAAAACCAGGCTCTTGCCCAACCCAAACACCATTTTTAACTTCGGCGACAACCGTACAACCAACTGCGCAGTGTGTGCAGACTGATTTTACCAGCTTCATCGCGCCCGATCCTTCGGTTTTGGCGGCAGCTTTTTTAACGCTTCCGATTGACAACGTAGTCGCAGCAGCTAAGCCTCCAACGGTCATACCAGATCGCTTCAAGAAGGTTCGACGATCAATAGCACTTCCAGTTAATCCCGCTAACGCTTGCGATAAACGAGGGCGATAAGCCACCCCATCCGTCTTTTTTATCAGCATAAGCCTCTCCTATTTTTTAAACTCTTCATAAACTATTTCTACCCAAAATTTAAAACTGTGCAGATTCGTAGTACTTTCTCACATGCTCAGTTTCCTGATAGCCTGTAGTCTCTCCGTTCTTAAGTGACGGGGTAGCCGTAGCCTCGCTCGCAGACAAAACACCACTCGTAACAGCCGCAACTCCAACGCCTATCCCTGCTGTCTTGATAAAATCACGCCTTGATGGCGATCCACTTTTTTTAGTACTCATCTAAACTCTCCTTGTTTATCTACCCTATCTAGATTCGGATAGATTATAATACTACTCAGCGTTTAGCCAAAAACTAAGCAGCTATCAAAAAAGCCTCACTTTCGACTTCCATAAATAATTTACCAATCCGTCCAACCGGCACAAAAAAACGTGCCGCCTCAGCCATCTCCAGGTTTTCAAAAAATTTTGGAGCCCAACAGGCAATATGATTCTCGAAAAATCTATTCTGTTCAGGGATAGTTGAGGGCCTCCCAAAGGAGCCAACAATAAGGCCGTGCATCATTTCAAACAGGAATGCAATATGATCCTCAGGCTCGGCGACTTGATCCGACTTAGCGATGCCAAGCTTTTGCATATCATCACGCAACTCAGCCAGAGGCTTCTCATTTAAAAATCCTGTAAGATAATATGATTTAAACGGGATTAGTTCACCTTGAGTTACGCCAATAAAAAGTTTGTTATATTCTTCCGAAACTACCTCAACACTAGTATTCTCGGCTAAAGTTTTTAAACGGGTCAACTCTTGGCCAATCGAGGTATCATCAACCTCAAGACCCTTAATCACGTTAAGCAAATCATGGTCTGCAGCAGCACCAAGAAGACGAGACAACAACAGATAAAACTGCGCGCGAAAGCGCTCTTCTTCACTTACTCTGACTTTAGTTCCTACTTTAGTAACCGTGGCCAACCGAGCATCTCCCTACAAAACTTGAAACCAGCCTTGTTAAATTTTACTTATTTTTAACACCAAACAATGACCCTGTTGTCTTCACACTAGGAACATCTCGGAATTGAGTCAACAAAAATCAAATCAAAATTAATAGTGATAATCATTCTCACAAATGTAATTGTGCTAGGCTGCAGCGACAACGCATTTCTCCCTGGTTTGAACTTGGGTATCATTGTTGAAGGAGGGATGATCTTATTTGCATTTTTTCATCTATCAGGTTAAAAATACGCCAATTGTGTTGATTAATTGGAAATATATAGGTTTTTGCTCTAATGAACAAAACACCATATTGCACTAGACTAATAATATTGGTTTTTGTTATTTTTTCTGTATTCACAATTTTTCCGCCCATTTCCCACATTAATTTTGCTCACGCTGCAGATAAATATTTTTTACGAGGTCAAAAGCTTTTCAAAAAATGCATCCATTGTCACACCTATAAGGCAGCGCAAACTCACCGCATCGGGCCAAATCTCTATGGCATGTTTGGTCGAAAAGCAGGTAAAGTTGTTGACTTTTATTTTTCTGAAGCTTGGAAAAACGCTAATTTCATTTGGACTGAAAAAACTCTCGACAACTATTTATTAGATCCTCATAAAATGATCCCAAACAATCGGATGCCGTTCGACGGATTGTCCAGAGCAAGCGACCGTAAAGCTCTTATCATTTATCTCAAGAAAATCGTACAACCTTAGCGTTACACCCTTTCAAGTGGGATTAATATCAAATGAAGAAAATTTGATGATGGATCAAACAACCTATCTTTCACCAAATGGCCAGACCATAACCCACGGTAACGGCACAGCTACTTGCATGCGAGTAGCGACAATCGAAGGGATAATTACGCTTCGCAGGAATGCGCATGATGATCCGTGGCGAAAAACAGAACAGATATTATCGGATCTCCACATTGGCTCACTTCTATTTGAGCCTCTTTCCGGCAAACTGTTCGCAGGCGCGCATCATGGCGGCGGCCTTTGGGTGAGCGATGACGGGATTGGAAAGGAATGGCGTCAATTAACGGTTGGTCTGGATCGACCCCATATATACACAATAGCGCAGCGCACATTGGGTAAAGAGGTGACACTTTTTCTCGGCGCCGCCCCCGCTGCACTTTACCGGAGCAATGACCTCGGAGAATCATGGACGGAGATGGCCTCACTACGAGATGTACCAGATGCTAATCAATGGTCATTCCCGCCGCCGCCTCACATTGCCCATGTAAAAAATGTTACCTTCCATCCGAATGAGCCAACGACAATTTTTGTATCCATCGAACAAGGTGGCCTTTTTAAATCGATGGATGATGGGGAAAGCTGGCTTGAAATTACCAGTTACTCTCATCCTGATGATATTGCTTATCGGGACATCCACCGATTATTAATACACCCGAGGACTCCAGAGGTTTTTTATTTGGCAAGCGGCGAAGGGCTGTTTCGAAGCACCGATAAGGGTGGAACCTGGGATCAGCTCACTCGCCGAGGTGATCCGATGGGATATCCCGATTTCCTCTATTTTGATCCGGACGACATCAACGTCATTTATATGGCAGGATCATATCGTAACCCCGGCTATTGGATACAGGTAGGTAAATCCGAAAGTAGCATTATGCGCAGCACGGACGAAGGCAAAAATTGGCAAATGCTCGATAATGGTTTTCCTAATCCGGTAATTGGCGCTTTTGAGGCAATGGGCATCCACCATTGGAATAAAAAGACTTTACTGATCATTGGTACGGCCACCGGTGAAATTTATACTAGCGATGACTCTGGCCAATCTTGGCAATGCATAGCCGACAATATGCCAGCAATTTCCAAAGATGATCACCATATTCCTTTCTTACCACCTAAAGAAAGAGCCGATGCTATGGCAAAGCGCCTCGACTGAGACGCCTTTTAAAACTATGATAATGCTCAAAAAAACGATGCCAGGAGCACCCTGTAACTCGGATATTTTTTTGCAGTGTTTCGTAAATGCACTCACTGACGCCAGTTTTGGTCACCATGTAATTATCGCAGACCCAGGAATAGCAGGTGTCGTCGCGTAGGCTGGATGAATGACGATACTCATATTAGCTTCAAGCTTCATGGTCTCTTCTTCGCAGATCATCTGCCGCCCCACCAAATTACAGCACAGATAATATAGCTTTGATAATTAGGATAATGAGGTCCATTAGAACAATAATTCTAAAAGCCAGAGCAATAAGATTTAACGCTCCTCTATACCTAGCACACCCTGTTTAAGCTGTTTTAATTTAGTTTGTTTTTCTTTGAGTAAGTTGCCTGGCCACGATCTTATTCAATACCAGCTTCTAAGCAATCAATCATAAGCATAGCATTTTCTAATTTTTGGTCTGGTAATGGAACTAAATTATCTTTCTTAGTTTCAACCAACAGAGCCTTGTTTACAGCCTCAAAGATATGTCGGTATGTTTTGGCTTGCACTCCAACATAATGTCTAAATGCTGGGCTTCTTCTGGAGCAACTAAAATGTCCCGTTGCTATATCTACATCATCAATCACAAATCCTAATGTCTTACGCTACGGTAGCAAGTATATCGCGAAAGTAGCTCTCTCCACTAGTTGGTTATTTCCGAGCCGTCTTCGAGACGCCAATGACGTAGTACTTCATCACCGCCTCCGGACAACGCCGTTTTCCCATCTGGTGAAAAGGCAACAGTCCAAATCGGCTTCGTATGACCCACCATTGATTTCAGCAGTCTCCCAGTTTTGATACTCCAATGGCGAATAATTGCATCGTTACCTGCTGACAACAAAGTTTGATTGTCAGGAGATATTGCTACGGAAGCGATAAAACCAGCGTGTCCGACGAGTGATTTAAGTTCTTCACCGCTCTCAGCATCCCAAATCCTTACTGTTTCGTCTACGCTGCCGGATGCTAATATTTTTCCATTTTTAGAAACCGCTGCCGCATTCACGTTAAAATTATGCCCCTTAAATATTTTTAAGGTGGTTGCCGTGTTCAAATCCCATCGCCTGATTGTGCCGTCATAACTCGAAGAGAATGCCACATTAGGCTGGTCGGGAACGTCAATTGAAAGGACTGGACCAAGGTGACCGAAGAAACGTTTCTCAATGGCTGCAGTACTTAAATTCCACAGAATGAGCGATTTATCTGTACTTCCAGAAAGCGCCTGCTTGCCATTATTGAGAAAAACAACACTGGTCACGATACCAGAATGGCCTTTAAAGTTTTGCAAGACCTTTCCAGATGCGATTTCCCAATGCTTTAAAGTTCCGTCTGCGCTGGCGGATAGGGCTGTCTTACCATCTGGTGAGAAAGTGACGCTGTTTACGCTTAACGTATGAGATTTAAATCTTCGCAAGGACTTTTGTGATTCCACTTCCCATAAACGCATGGTCCAATCCCAACTACCAGAAAGAGCAGTTTTGCCATTTGCCGAAAATTCGACTGAGTTAATAATACTGACGTGACCCGTAAATTCAGCTTGAACGCGAAACGGCATGGTGCTCAAGACCAACCCAAGAAGCAGAATTTTCAAAAAACTATGCATCACACACCTCAAAATCTGGATCAGAATATGCTATACCTTTCTCGATAGCGCAACGTAAGAAACTTTGACAATAGTCTGGCATAAAATGTTAGCGAGGGTATTACAATGTTATTAATGTTGCAGCGTGTAAATTTTAAATCAAATACTTGATAATTCTCCGCTATGCAGAAATATCTGGATAAATCCTAATACACCGTTATTAATAGTTGTAAGCACTAAATATTTGGGAATTAAAGTTATGACAGTCGTTACTGAAAACGAAGTCACCGAAGTTCTGGCTAAAGTTATTGTTCCTGACCAAAATAACAACGTAATTGCCCTTGGATTAATATCAGGTATCGTTGTCAAAGATGGTATGGTCCATATTACGGTTGAAACAACACAAGAACGAGCAACCGCAATGGAAGAGGTACGAAAAGAATGCGAGAAGCTGGCCGGCAACATGCCCGGCGTCTTAAACGCAACGGCGGTATTGACGGAAGAACGTGAAGTGCCAAGAGCCGATGAAAACCCGGTCCCGAAACTCGATCTTACAGAAGATGAACGCCGTCTTAAAGCTGAAGGCGTATCCACTATCATTGCCGTTGCTTCTGGCAAGGGCGGCGTCGGCAAATCAACCACGTCAGTTAATATTGCCCTGGCGCTCAGCAGGCTAGGTAAGAAAGTTGGTATCATGGACGCAGATATCTACGGCCCTTCGATCCCTCGAATGATGGGCATTTCAGGTCAACCGCGTTCCGAAGATGGCTCGACGTTAATCCCAATGGAAAACTACGATGTAAAATGTATGTCGATGGGCTTCATGGTTCCAGAGGAGGAACCAACGATTTGGCGAGGACCCATGGTCATGAGTGCCCTGGAACAGATGTTACGTGATGTTGAATGGGCGCCGTTAGATATTTTAATTGTTGATATGCCTCCTGGAACCGGCGACGCCCAACTTACAATGGCTCAGGGAACAGAACTTGCAGGAGCCATCATCGTATCTACTCCTCAAGACATCGCCTTGCTCGATGCCCGTAAAGGTCTAAATATGTTTAGACAAGTCGAGGTGCCAATCATCGGTATAATTGAAAATATGAGCTACTATATCTGCCCTAAGTGTGGTGACGAAGCCCATATTTTTGATAACGGCGGTGCAAAAGAAACAGCAGAAAAATACGGCTGTACATTTCTGGGTGAAATACCCTTAGATAAAGAAATCCGAACAACCTCGGATGCTGGCCGCCCTATAGTTGTGAGCAAAACAAGCAGTCCACATGCAAAAGCATATATGAATATAGCAGCTAAAATCATTGATGAAATCGGTCAAATAATGCCATAAAGTTCAGCATCAAATAAATACTAGTCTCTAATTAAAATTCAATTTATTCGCAGAATTAGTCAAACTGGAGATTAAATACACAAATGTTGGAGAAAAATATTCAAGCACATTTTAATTCTAACTTAGCTAAAGCAACGGTTCATCAATTACCTTTTCAATATTTGTTTTATGAAAATGTTTTCCCTTTATATTTCTATAACAACCTTATAGATTCACTACCAAAATTTCCTGTTTACGATCCGTATGCGAAGGGGCGCCCTGGTGGTAACGAATTTCCAGACAGATTTATTATTAATTTAGATGAAAATATGAAAAATATTGGAGACGTTTGGAAAATTGCTAGAAACGTCATTCGAAATCGCTCCACTCAATTAACACTACTCAACAAATTCAAAGAAACAGTAAGTCTTAGAATTAACAAAGGTGCTATCCTTGAACCGGATTCGATCCTGATCAGAGACCGAACAAATTATGCGCTCAATCCCCACACTGATCATCCCCGAAGAGTTGTCATAATGATAATATATCTTCCAAAATCCGACAAAAATAAACATTTGGGAACAAGTCTTTACGTTCCAAAAAATCCAAGCTTGACCTGCAACGGGCTTTGGCATCATCCAAGATCAGAATTTACGCGTGTTTTCACAGCTCCTTACACACCTAACTCAGCAATCGCATTCGCCAAAACTAATAATTCATTCCATGGCGTTGAAGCGGTACCAGAAGGGGAGGAACGAAACTTGATTCACTTTTTCGCAAAAGCTCCAAATGACTGATTTTGACCTCGCAACATACGAGAATACACAACCCAACATCAATATTGATGGTGTCATTTATTTTATTCCTAACCAAAGTTGCCTTTGGCGTGCCAATACGCTGCACGACAAAGAGCCAGACACACTAAACTGGATCGCAAATTTTGATAGAAATGATATTTTAATTGATATTGGTGCAAACGTGGGAATGTATTCTTTAAGAGCCGCTGTAAAACATGGGCTTAAGGTTTATGCCTTTGAACCGGAGAGCCAGAACTATGCTGTGTTGTGCAAAAACATTATGATCAACGATGCCGCAGATAAAATACTTGCCTATTGTATGGCAGTTAGCGATGAATCCTTTAGTAGTAGCAACATATATTTTGATAAATTAAACTTAAGTTCATTAACCGCCGGTGGCTCATGTCACAGCTTCGGTAACGATATTGATTTTAATCTCAAACCAAAAAAATCTTTATTTCGTCAGGGTTGCATGTCTATTTCACTCGACCATTTTATGGAAGTAAGCGAAATTCGTCATACCGATCAGAATATCCATATAAAAATTGATGTTGATGGAATAGAACATAAAGTTGTTGCAAGCGCCCTGCACACAATTCAACTCGACCGCGTTCGGTCTCTGCTCATAGAATTAAATACAAACCTTGGCGAACATAATAAAATTATTGATGTGATGGAAGGACTTGATTTTAAAACGACAATACACCCCGATGCAATCCGGAAAGAAGGCCCATTTCAAGGGATTGGAAACCATATTTTTATCCGAAAATAAAAACCTATAGCATAACGATACTATCACACCTCTATACTTCAACTCAAAACAATCCCAGCCTTTAATAGTCGTCCCTATGATTTCTCTGCCTAACAAATTTTTCATAAATAAAAACTATGTAACCGCACCGCTATCATTCTCATCCGGCTATGGCATTTCAGCATCTTCAATCAAATCCTCAGACAGCTCTTCGCCCCCCTCTTGATTAGATAAATCATCCTGTTTATCACCCTCCTTCGAGGAGCCATCATCTGGTATATTTTTAGCTTCTTCTTTGACTGATATTTTTTCTTCAGGTTCCTTGGCTAATATTTTTTCTTCAGGATCAACCATCCCCTGCCCCGGCTTATAGCGTGTTGAAACAACCTCGGCGACCATCCCAATCATACTATAATCTTCATCATAATCGTTGAGCCCATCAAGACCGGCAAAAATGGGGTCACTAGTAAATAATTTTCTAAGCGCCAGTCGTTTAAGTTTCTTGGGAGTGCCCTCACGCATAAACAAGGAAAAATCAGAATTTTTATCTAACGTTTTGATGTCTGGTAAATCATCGGGGACCGGTAAATTTTCATCGGAAGTCTCCTCTTGCCCGGATGAAAGAGCAACCGCGGCCTGCTCAGGAATTTCAACTTGTTCCTGAGATTGATCATCTCGTTCAGCAGTTTTTCGATCCGACCAACGATTAAAAAAATCACTCTCCTTACCATCTTTACTACTCATGATGGCTGCCTATTGTACTTATGACTGATGGGTGGTGGTGGCTTATCATAGCCTTCTTTACGCGGATCAAAGGCTTTACGTTTGCGTTTTTTAAATACCTCTTCAACATAATGTTCATTTACATAATCGTCCAACCACGCCATTACAGATAACGGCATGGGTACATTATCAACTATTTCTTCACCACTATCGAGATAATCCTGCGCCTCGTAGGGACAAACGGTCACGAGGAAAGGATATACTTCATGTTCACACTCCTCTTGTTCTTCATCATCAGTACTGCGCAACACAATAAATATAGATGGCTGTTCCAAGGTCAGATTATATTTGTAGCCCTCCGTCTCCTTATTAAAAATTTCCAATGGTAATGTTGCCGCGTGAAACTTTACCCAATCACCATTCTCGTCAGAACCACTTGCGAGTTCGATCCACTCATCAATTTCGGCTGCACCCGGTAACACAGAGTCGACACGCCAGTCATAATCAATCCACTGATTAACCGATGAACACCGCTCTAAGACAATACCTACCGGCATACTCAGTTGTGAAGACTTAAAATCTATATTCAATTTCCTGTCATCCTATTCAACTTTACATAGCATTTAACGATAGAACAGTTTAATGGTTTTGTCACCGAACATAAATTAGTCGTATACTAGGATACCAAAATCAAGGAGCTTTATGTACTTAGGATGAGCACAATGCCAAACATTCTGCCGCTAGAGCTCAAAGACGTTTCCTTTGAGATTAACGGTATGCGTTATATTAAAGAAATAGATTTTACCCTGAATGCTGGATCAAATACGGTTATTTTAGGACCAAACGGAGCCGGTAAAAGCCTTTTTCTACGATTATGTCATGGACTTGTATCTCCGACTGATGGTTCTATCAATTGGCATGGAACAGCTGCTCAAAAGCCTGGGAATTATCAGGCAATGGTATTCCAAAAACCAGTAATGCTCAAAAGATCAGTTCTAGCCAACCTTCATTTTGGTCTAAAATGTCGTGGCATACCAAAAATAAAGCGCGGGCCGATGATAGAAAAAATAATAGAGAAAATAGGTCTTTCCCGCCTTTCTAAGATCCCAGCAAGATCTCTTTCAACGGGTGAACAGCAACGACTGGCAATTGGCCGCGCATGGTCTTTAGAACCGGAAGTTCTATTTTTAGATGAACCAACAGCTAATTTAGATCCAGCGGCAACGCATGTTGTTGAAGAGATTATTAATTCGATTAAAAAAACTGGCACAACAATTGTCATGTCGACACATGATCTCGGACAGGCACGGCGCTTGGCCGATAATATTTTGTTTTTATACCGAGGCAGAATACTGGAAAATAGTTCTGCAGAAAATTTTTTTACTGCTCCAAAAAACGATCTTGCTCAAGCCTTCATAAAAGGCGAACTACTTTGGTGGCACCGCAAAAAACTAAAACCGCCGGCGGAGTTGAAAACGCATCATTAGATAAAGGGCCTTAAAAGCATAGAAATACTATTAAGGGAAAAGGCAAATGAAATTAAATGATAAAGAAGTCCTAATTTGTGACTGTGAAGGCACGATAAAATTGCCTAAAAAGGCGCTAACAAAATTATTTGGTAGTGGAGAAATCAATATCAACACCCATTTGTGCCGTGCCCAAATAGGTAATTTTACCAATGCGGTTTCAGCGGGGACACCATTACTAGTCACTTGCACCCAGGAAGCCCCGATATTTATTGAGAATGCAATTGAGACGGATCCAGAACTAGCTATTTCTTATGTAAATATTCGTGAGCGTGCGGGCTGGTCAGAACACGGTGACAAGGCATTACCTAAAATCGCCGCGCTGATTCAAGAGGCGACCCTTGAACCGCCGATGGCCAGTAGCTTAACAATGCGCTCAGAGGGCTCAGTCTTGGTATATGGTAAGGATGAGAATGCGCTTGAAATTGCAAAACAAATTGCTAATCGCCTCAGTGTCGTCTGTATTATTAAAGGTAATGAAGATATCCAGCCGCCGCGTTTAATGGACGTGCCGAGCTTTGTCGGTAATGTAAAATCCGCTAGCGGACATCTGGGCGAATTCAAAATTATTGTAGATGACTATGCCGCCGTTCAGGTTTCTTCTCGAGAAAAATTTGAAATTGGTAAAAAGAATAATGATGTCACAATAAATTTTGATTTAATTTTAGATATCTCCAATAGCGAGCCTCTCTTTCCATCTCCCGAGAAACGTGATGGTTATTTTCATGTGGAAGCCGGCAACCCTGCGGGCATTCAAAAAGCCCTGTTCGAATTAGTCGATATGGTCGGCGAATTCGAAAAACCAAGATATATAAAATACGATAGCAATATCTGCGTCCATGCTCGGAGCTCTCAAGTTGGTTGCACGCGTTGTATAGACGTCTGCCCGACCGGCGCCATCATACCGGCCCAAGATGAGGTACATATAGATCCATATATTTGTGCTGGCTGCGGAAGCTGTGCGTCCGTTTGCCCAACGGGCGCAGCCAGCTACCAACTTCCCGCTGGTAATTTTACCTTTGAGCGACTCAAGTTATTACTTGATAGCTATCGCGAGGCCGGAGGGGAAACTCCCATCCTATTGGTTCACGATACGATGTACGGGGATGACATGATTGCCGCGATCGCCCATCTCGAGCAAAATAAAAAATGGGGCTTGCCAGCCAACGTAATACCATTTGCTCTTAACGAAATAACCCAAATTGGCTTTGATTTTTTTGCCGTTGCTTTGGCTTTTGGCGCCAATGCCATTAACATACTCGTAAACCCCTCAAATATTGAGGAAGTGGAGGGCCTTAAAAGTCAAATTGAATTAATAGAAACTGCAACTATCGGTTTAGGTTTTGGCAAAAACCGGGTCATGATCATTGATCAAGCTGATCCTGAGGAAATAGCTGAAATACTTCATTCAAGTATTGCACATCTCGAGATCATTCCAGGTGATTTTGCGCCCATGGGAAGTAAACGCTCACTTGCAAACCTGGCCCTTAATCACCTTCATGAACATGCGCCAACTCCGGTAAGTCTCCTACCGCTCCCGAAGGGAGCTCCATTTGGAGCGATTAAAGTCAATACCGAGGGCTGCACACTCTGCCTTTCATGCGTTGCCGCCTGTCCGACTGGCGCCCTAAAGGACAACCCCGACAGCCCGCAATTTACATTCACCGAAACAGCTTGTGTGCAATGCGGACTTTGTCGAACTATTTGCCCAGAATCGGTAATTACTTTAACACCACAATTCAACTTCGATGAAGACGCGCGAAATGCGGTCATCGTAAAAGAGGAGGAACCTTTTGAATGTATTAAATGTGGAGATCCGTTCGGCGTTAAATCATCTATCAATCAAATGGTCGAAAAACTACGTGGTCATTCAATGTTCTCAAGTGACAACGCTCTCGAAAGGATAAAAATGTGTCCGAATTGTCGTGTTGCCGATCAGTTTGATGATCCGGACACTCCAATGGCGGTAGGAGACCGCCCTGAAATCCGGACGACAGCAGACTATATGAAAGACCGCGAAGAGCTGAGGTTAAATGCAGAAGAACACAAAAAAGCTCACGGTTTAGACAATGACAATGACAGTGAAGAAAAGAGTTAACTTAGGCTTATTTCACCATCTATATCTACCGAGAGATTTAAGGCGCCAATGGAAAGCCTTACTTTCACATCCAAAGTCTCATCTCCACTCATTGCTTTGCTGTCGAGAGCTGATCGAACGGCGCTTTCTATCTCCCGCTGCGACGTAATGCCAACTTTCTTAAGATACTTTCGAATATTAATATTAAATTGATCATCATCCATAAGAAACTCCTTTGTTTATTTAAGCACTATCGGCAAGTGGCAAATTCATCAATAGATTTTGTGGTTTCAACCGCAATAAATTATCTGGGGCCATAGCCATACCCAAATATATAGGTTTTCCAGCTATAGTAGAGTTTATAAGCGTTTCATCTTTAATCTCCATCCGAAACAAAGATATCAGGCGCTGATTTCTCTCAGGGGCCACGGTATTCCCATTATATAGATCATTGAGTAAAGACGAAGCTTCGGCATCTAAACCAATGTGCCATATCCATTTATCTTCCTTTATTTCCTCCAACGGCTGAATTTTAACTGAAACCTTGTAGAAATGATTAACCCATTTCTCCATTACCCGGCAGAGTGCTGTGTTTGCCTGACCCCAAACTCGTAAATCTACAACGGTATCATACTTATCAGACCTATCCCAATATATTTCGGCATTTTTCTCAGTCAAAACATCTAGTTCAATTTCTCGGCTACCATCCTTCTTTTTAGCCTTGGATACATCAAGACTTGCTGGGCTGCTGGAAGATAAATGTAAATCAACAGTATCAGCGTCTGCCGCCATTACAGCGTCATCTTGCACAGAGATTTTCTGATCACGAAATAACATTTCACTGCAACGCGCCCATAAAGGGTAGAGCGTATCATCTAAAATATTTCGTAAAATAACTTGCGTAAGCTGGTTAATAAATAAAGGTGGTATTTTAATAGCTGGCTTATTTTTAAAAAAATCTAGATAACCGTTTTCCACTGATTTGCTTGCAACCAAATGGTCTCTATAACCAATCATAACTTTATAGTTTTCTTTAATGTCATCATCGGCCATTGCGGCAATATCAGTCGGTGTTACATCCGTTGTTGGATCCTCTATAAGTCGCGCATGAAGATTACGTTCAGCGTTACAAGATTCTTCAACAGGCCCCATCTCCGGACGCATCAAATAGGCTCGAAGAAAATCATCTGTAATTAAAAGATTTCCATCTACCGTTCTATCCAACAACTTATATCCAGATTCGAACCAAAAATCAGTCATTTGAAAACTACAGTCCTATTTATTTTTAAACAAAGAGTAATGTGAATAGTCACGTATCGCATTCTTAAAATCAATGAACCTGGGCCGTATTAAGTTTTACTCGCCTAAAGAGCAACTTGTGAGAGAAAATCCTAGCATATTATTGCCGACCAACGTAACAAAGATTAATATATAAGTTAGAACTTAAAAGAATGACTAAGGATAATTTAAGCAACACGATTTAATAAATTTAAAAAACTCTTAAACTTAACTCTCCCATTGCAACTCATCCTAAGTTTTGCGACATATGGTATATGAATAAAGTCTCTAAAAATACGATCAATGATAATGGCTCCAAGCGTCGGCCCATAATGCTGTGTATTTTAGATGGGTGGGGCGAACGCGACGGAGGAGATGACAATGCAATCTATCATGCAAATACACCAAATTGGGATCACATGGTTACGGATTATCCAACCGCTCGGCTTAAAGCCTCGGATTTGGATGTGGGATTACCTAAAGGACAAATGGGAAACTCTGAAGTTGGACATATGAACCTTGGTGCCGGAAGAATTGTTCTACAAGATTTGCCTCTAATAGATCAGGCAGTCCAAGACACTACGTTAGGAGAGAACCCGGCACTAATTGAACTAATTACAAAACTTAGAAAAAGCAATGGTACCTGCCATTTACTCGGTCTAGCTTCACCGGGCGGGGTTCACTCCCATCAAAACCACCTGATAGCGTTAGCAGAAATTCTTAATTCCAAAAGTATTCCAAGCAAACTTCACGCCTTCATGGATGGCCGAGATACTGCGCAATCAGGCGGCAAAAAATTTATGGCAGACATCATTAAAAGGACCTCTAAACTTTCAAATTTTTCAATTGTAACAATTACGGGACGTTATTGGGCAATGGACCGAGATAATAATTGGGATCGAATTGAGCAGGTTTATAATGCAATTGTCGAAGGTGATGGATTGCAAGCCGACAACCCCTTAAGCGCTATCCAAACTAGTTATGACGGAGGGAAAACCGACGAGTTTATGCTGCCAAACGTCATTAGCGACTATAAAGGTATAAATGATGGTGACGGGATCTTGATGTTTAATTTTAGGTCAGACCGCGCACGTCAAATCATATCATGTTTTGTCGATCCAGACTTTTGCGGCTTCAAAAAGAAGCGCCATATTGATTTAGCAGCGCAAGTAAGCATGACCGAGTATTCTAGTCATATTAGCCAATTCACGAAGGCTCTATTTCCACAGCGAAAGCTAAAAAAAATATTGGGCGAGGTAGTCTCTGAAGCGGGATTGAAACAACTCCGTGCGGCCGAAACAGAAAAATATGCCCATGTGACTTTCTTCTTTAACGGCGGCAGAGAACAAATCTATCCGAAAGAAGAACGCATTTTAGTGCCTTCACCAAAGGTTGAAACTTATGACCTAAAACCGGAAATGTCGGCCCATGAATTAACCAAACAAATTGTCGACGCAATTGAAATGGAAAATTTTGATCTAATTGTTGCTAATTTTGCCAATGGCGATATGGTCGGGCACACAGGAATATTCGATGCTGCGGTAAAAGCGGCTGAAACAATTGATGGTTGCTTAAAAAGTCTTGAGGAAGCGCTAATAAGGGTCGGGGGTACGATGTTAGTAACCGCTGATCATGGCAATTTAGAACAGATGAGTGACCAACAAAACAATGGGCCCCATACAGCCCACACTCTATCACCAGTGCCATTGATTATCGTAAACCCACCAGATTTCGTAGAAGGTCTCCGCGAGGGAGTTTTGGCCGATGTTTCTCCAACACTACTCCGATTGCTAGGATTACGACAACCTGAAGAAATGACGGGTAACTCATTAATCGTCGAAAAAAAAACCAAAAATGCACCAGCGTAATTTGAAAAAATTAATCCTCCTTATAACCGTCATTGCTTTATACCCGTCTCAACATATCGCTGCTCAACAACAAAATGGTAACCTTGGTAAAAAAATCAAGGACGTCGAGAGGGCTATTGCAGAGGGTAAAAAACGCAGCCAGGATCTCAAACAACGAGCTGATAACCTTAAAAGTGATCTTTCCAAAGCGGAACATGGTCGGATCGTTATTGCCAATACGGTGCAAAATCTGGAAAAAAGGCTGTCTAAATTAGAAACGGAAATCAGCGATCTACATGAAGCAGAAAATGAAAAGCGCCACTTATTAGATTCGCGACGAGGCCAATTTACAAATATTTTAATGGCCCTACAACGTATTTCACGTTTGCCTCCAGAAGTGATTATCGCCTACCCAGCAGGAGCAGATGATTTAATTCGAACTGCAATACTGTTGCGTTCAGCCGTTCCAAAAATTGAAACCCAAGCCACCCAGCTCCGTGAAGATATAGTTGCGCTTACTGCAACCCAAAAAATTATTGCAAATCGAAAATTGCAACTCGATAATACTGGTCGAGAATTTAGAAAAAAACGTATAATCTTAGATAAACTTATTCGCCTGAAGGCAAAACAACACCAACGGGCAATCTCACGACGACGAGCGGCAGCATCAAAAATTAAATCACTAAGTAGCAAAGCGAAGAACCTTCGTGATTTATTTATAAATTTAGAGCAAGAACGCAAAAATCAATCGCTAAAGAAGTTAAGGGGAGGGCAACCTCAACAACTTAGAAATAAGAAAAATAAAAAACGGGGTTCAAATCAAAAAAGTAGTAAATTCGCAAACCTCGCTCGCCCTTTTAGTCTTAAACCCTTCGCATTGTCACGAGGCTCTTTACGTTTCCCAGCCGTTGGACAAATCTCCGGACGTTACGGCGAAAGAATACAACGAGGTATTACTCGTAAAGGTATCACAATAAAAACCCGAGCGTTGGCACAGGTTGTCGCCCCACACAATGGTAAAGTCGTTTTTGCTGGTAAATTTCGTGGATACGGTCAACTCTTGATTATTGATCATGGAGAAGGATATCATACACTATTAGCAGGTATGTTGCGAATTGATGGAACCATGGGTCAATACGTGCTGTCAGGCGAACCAGTTGGCGTTATGGGGACCCACAAAGGGGGAGCCCCTTCGCTATATATTGAATTAAGGCGCAACAGCCAGCCAATCAACCCTACTCCATGGCTAGCTCAAAACAAAGATAGTTAAAAAGCAAGGTAAGAAAATGAAAAAAATATTATTCCTATTAGTAGCTCTAACCCTTTCGATATTAATCGTCGATCAGCCCCCCAGTCTACAGGCTGCAGAAAAAGTCAAAGTTAAACAAAATATTAATACCTATCGTTTGCTAAATCTTTTTGGAGACGTATTTGAGCGCGTTCGGACGAGCTATGTTACCGAAGTTTCAGATGAAGACCTAATCGAAGCTGCAATTACCGGTATGCTAACTTCACTAGATCCGCACTCAAGTTATCTCAATGCTAAGAATTTTAAAGATATGAGAGTACAAACGCGTGGTAAATTTGGGGGTCTGGGTATTGAGGTTACAATGGAAGGCGGCTTAATCAAAGTTGTCTCACCGATCGATGACACGCCTGCCTATCGCGCGGGCCTCAAGTCAGGTGATTTAATAACCCATTTAAATGGAGAAAGAGTGCAGGGACTTACCCTTTCGCAAGCTGTTGACAAAATGCGTGGAAAAGTTGGTGAAGATATCAAACTCACTATTCGACGCATCGGCAAAGAACCCTTTGACGTCACCGTTACCCGCGGCATCATTCCTATTCATACCGTAAGATCACGGATTGAAGCTAAAGATATCGGCTACATCCGCATCTCATCCTTTAGCCAACCAACAGAAAAAGGCCTTAAAAAAGCTATGATAAAAATCAAAAAAGAACTTGGTGAGAAGTTTAGCGGTCTTGTGCTCGATCTAAGAAGCAATCCTGGTGGTCTTCTTGATCAGGCCATCGCGGTCTCTGATGCCTTTCTAGAGAAAGGTGAGATTGTCTCAACCCGCGCTCGTAAGAAACAAGATTACCAAAGGTTTAATGCTCGCCCAGGCGACCTAGCGGACGGCAAACCAATTGTAGTTTTAATCAATGGCGGCTCTGCCAGCGCTTCAGAAATTGTGGCCGGTGCTCTGCAGGATCACAAACGTGCAATCATTCTTGGCACGAAGTCTTTTGGGAAGGGCTCGGTACAAACAATCATTCCACTTCAAGAGCAAGGAGCGATGCGCCTAACGACATCCCGATATTACACGCCGTCAGGCCGAAGCATCCAAGAGATTGGAGTAACCCCCGACATCATCGTTGAGCCAGTTAATTTTGAGACCACCCAACCTGGAAAGCGTACGCGCGAAGGCGATTTACGGGGTGCTCTGAAAAATGATAATAAAAAAAATAATCTTGAAGACATTAAAGATAGACCCTCCAAAAAACCAAAAAACTCAGAAACAAAAGTACTAGAAACCACTGCCAAGGATTTCCAATTACAACGTGCGTTGGACCTTCTACGTGGCGTCTCAATGTTTTCTCAACGAATTAAAGGGTAAACTAATCATAATAGGGATAAGTCATAGAGTTGCTGGGAATTTTTAATGTCAGACGAAGAAATACAAACTGAAGCTGATGAAATGGTTGATGATGGCCCATCTAATAAAAACATAGATGAACCCCTAGATGGTCCATCTGATGATAAACCCCCAGATGGACCACCTGATATTGAGAAAGATGAGCGTGTAAATGAATCAGATGAAAATATCCTTGAAGAGGCGGATGGTTCTGCGCCAAATAATAGTGAAGAACCAAGCGCTCAGAATACTCCAACAGATTTTGAGCGTGAGACTGATACGGCCAATCAAGAAGATACAGAAGATCTCACCCTAAAAGATATTGATTTACCTGATGATGGATTTGATGAAGAAGATGAAACCTCTGGAGGGAAAAGAAAATGGGTCCTAATTGGATCAAGTATTGTGCTTCTAGCGATTCTTGGTGGCGTTGGATTTTACTATTTTAACAATCAAAACCTATTAACGAAAAATGACAAACCAGCCGAAGTCGCTCTGAGCCTAAAAATTCCCAGTAAATCGAAGTTGAAAAAGGGCCGAAAGAAGATGGTTTCTTCTTCTAAGAAGCTACTCCAAAAAAACCCACCCTCTTTAAATCTAAAAAGCCCTAAAAATTCAAAATCACCAAATAAGTTAAAGTCTATCAACAAACCAAAACCTGCTGGTAATGCAAAAAAACTGCAGACTAGTAGTAAAAAAAATAAGTCTCCTGATCTTAAAACAAAATCTAATGGAAAAAAGAATAAAAAAACCTTAACTCAGGATGGTAAAGCCGTCCAATCCACGTCAGGAGCAAAAATACTTGCTGATGGTAGCCTTGTCTTACCTTCTGTAACGGCAGCCGCCTTCAAGGGGATCCCAATGATAAAAAATCCACGGCCCCTAGCGGATCCGGATAAATCACTAGGCGAATCTATGGGTGGGGGGGTTATCCCAAAAATTTCAACTGACGGCCGCAGACCTTGGAAGTTTTATGGGAAATCTTTTAGCAAACAAACGACCTTGCCACGGGTTGGGATCATTATTAGAGGTTTAGGTTTTAGCCGGGCGGCAACGACGGCAGCAATCAACCAGACCCCATCCGAAGTTACACTGGCATTTAATCCATATGCAAAAGGCGTTGGCAACTGGGTTGGGCTTGCAAGAGCAGTAGGTCATGAAACGTTGATCACTCTGCCCATGGAACCAATAGACTTTCCAATCTCAGACCCTGGACCCTTCGCCCTGCAAGTAGACTTAAAACAAACAGAAAATATTGACAGACTTCGCTACATTCTATCAGTTTCGATGGGTAATGTTGGATTGTTGCAAATGATGGGTACTCGCTTTGTGAATTCGCGCAAGGCATTGGAACCTATACTCAAGGAAATAAGTTCGCGTGGTCTTTTAATGATTGATAATGGCTTGGCTAGAAAGAGCCAGATTAGCAGTATTGCCTCTACTATCGGCTTACCACGAGCTCGTAGTGATGTTTTTCTTGATCAAGACGCTTCACGCGCTAGCATCATGCGAAAACTCTCTGCGTTAGAAGCTACCGCAAAGAAAAATAAATCTGCAATAGGTATTGCGCAACCCCTGCCAAATTCAATTTCACTGATTATGAATTGGACAAAAACCCTAGCCCAAAAAAATCTTGTCTTAGCGCCTATTTCTGCGATCGTAAAAATTTCCGGCAGCTTAAAACCGAAAGCCGATGCCTCAGGTGTGGCTGCGGCCAAGAAATAGTCGTGTCTCCTTACCAAAACCTTGCCTATCGACCCTGTGCCGGGATTATGCTTTTTAATAAACAAGGACGCGTTTTGGTTGGTCAACGACTAGATACGTACCAAAATGCCTGGCAACTTCCTCAAGGCGGCATCGAAGAAGGTGAAGAACCTAAGGCAGCAGCTATGCGCGAACTTGAGGAAGAGATTGGTACCTGCAATGCTAAAATAATTGGAGAAACAAAAAACTGGCTTAAATACGATTTACCCCCTGAGCTTTTAGGTAAACTATGGAAAGGGCGTTTTCGAGGACAGACACAAAAATGGTTTGCCTTGCGCTTTTTAGGTACTGACATCGAAATTAATCCTACAACTGTGGTAAACCCAGAATTTAGTGCATGGAAATGGGCTAATATTAACGAAATTCAAGAAATGGCCGCACCCTTCAAACGATCAGTTTATAAAAGTGTCGTACGCGAATTTGCCCGATTCGCAAAAGTAGCCGGATAAATTTGAACTAAGTCAAAATTTTTCCACCTGTTTAAGATGATTTAGATCAAGTAACGTCGGGTCAAAATTATATACAAACCCCTATTATGACCAGTCTTTCGGGGGTTTTTTCCGCATTCTTAGTTTGCTCAGGGTAATTTCCTATGCTATGAAAAAATCCGTATGCTAGTCAGTCCTATTTATATATTGTTTATATCAATGTAACCTGCGCTCGTGAGTAAATGTAAATAAATCTTCATGGAAAAATTTAATTTTATCTAGTGTTAATTAAGTTAAATAATTAACACGTAGAGTGAGTTGCTGTAATTTTGGTGGCGAAAAAGATTAGGAGTTGAACTAAGATGGAAGGATCAACAACTGTTGCAATGGAGGGGGCCATTCGCGAACAGGTAGAAGATGTAGTCGTTCGATTTGCGGGCGATTCGGGTGATGGTATTCAGATTGCCGGCGGCCAGTTTACACTCACCACAGCATTAGCGGGTAATGATTTGTCAACATTTCCTGATTTTCCAGCTGAAATCAGAGCCCCGCAGGGCACCACCTTCGGCGTGTCAGCATTCCAAATACACTTCGGATCACGCGAAATCCGTACTGCAGGTGATGCCCCCGACGTATTAGTAGCACTCAATCCGGCTGCTTTAAAAGTTAATATTGCCGACCTTAGTAAAGGCGGATTGATCATTGTAGATACTGGCTCTTTCACAGAGCGAAATTTTAAGAAAGCGGGCTACAATGGCAATCCCATTGAGAATGGTTCTGTCGAGGGCTTCCGGCTTATCACTGCTGATATAACAAGGAACACTTTAGAGGCAGTGCAAGAATTTGGTCTTTCTCAGAAAGAGGCTGTCCGCTGCAAAAACATGTATGCGCTTGGGCTAGTTTACTGGCTTTATGATCGTGATCGCTCACCAACAACAGGCTGGCTCAATGATAAATTTGGAAAACGCCCAGAGATCGCTAATGCGAATATAGCCGCAGTTAATGCCGGACATGCATTCGGCGAAACCATCGAAGCATCAGGCGAGACCTCATCCTACCAGGTAATGCCTGCTACAATTGAGCCTGGCCTTTATCGAACAATTACGGGTATTGAGGCCATCTCATACGGTTTGGTTGCCGGTGCACAAAAAGCTGATCTTCGAATGACTTTTGCTGGTTATCCAATTACACCAGCGTCGGCCATCCTACATAGTTTATCAAAACTCAAACAATTTGATATCATTACCTTTCAGGCGGAAGATGAAATAGCTGCTGTTGGCGCTGCACTTGGCGGATCCTATGCTGGCACCTTAGGGGTCACCGCAAGTTCCGGGCCAGGTATCGCCCTTAAAACAGAAACTATTGGATTAGCCATATCCGTCGAGTTGCCTCTCATAGTTATTAACGTGCAACGTGCTGGACCCTCAACTGGCATGCCAACCAAAACAGAACAATCTGATTTGCATCAGGCTGTATTTGGCCGTAATGCAGATAGCCCGTTGGTTGTAATATCAGCAAGCACACCTGCCGATAACTTTGAAGTTGCGATTGAGGCTGTCAGGCTTACAACAAAATATATGACCCCGGTTATGCTATTGACCGATGGTTATCTCGCTAACGCATCGGAGCCATGGAATATACCTGACGCTGATAAAATTCCTAAATTCCCGGTAAATTTTTTAAATGATACAAACGAATTTAGCCCTACAAAACGCGATCCGGTAACGCTAGCGCGCAACTGGCCTATTCCAGGAACACCGCACCTCGAGCATCGAATAGGTGGTATTGAGAAATCATATGACACAGGAAATATTTCATATGATGCAGCCAATCATCAAAAAATGACTGATATTCGAAAAAATAAAATAGATGGTATTGCAAACGATATTCCTGAACAGAAAGTTACACGCGGTGAAGATGCGGGAAAGATTGCCGTGGTCGGGTGGGGTTCAACGTTTGGTCCAATAACCCGTGCGGTTCAAAAAATTCGATTGGAGGGACACAAAGTATCGCATATCCATATAAGGCATATCTGGCCACTGCCTAAAAATCTAGGGTCCCTTTTAAATGGCTTTAAGAAAGTGATTGTAGCCGAAATAAATACTGGGCAGTTGATAACCGTCCTTCGTAGTCAATATTTAATTGATGCCCAAGGACTTAATAAAATATCTGGACAACCTTTTAAAGTTTCCGAAGTCGAAGAGGCTATCCGAAAGAGTTTGGAGAATTAAAATTATGAATAAAATAACACCTCCGGAAAAATTAACTATTAAGGATTACGCATCAGATCAGGAAGTCCGCTGGTGCCCTGGTTGCGGCGACTACTCAATTGTTCGCGCCATGCAAAAAACCTTAGCCGATCTCCAATCTCCCCCCGAAAAAACTGTTTTTATTTCTGGCATTGGATGTGCTGCTCGTTTCCCTTATTATATGGCTACCTACGGGTTCCATACTATCCATGGCCGTGCTGCCGCAATCGCAACAGGTACTAAGCTGGCTAATCCAGAACTGGATATTTGGGTTATTTCTGGTGACGGCGATTCACTTTCGATTGGTGGAAACCATTTGATGCATGTACTTCGTCGTAACGTAGATTTACAATATATTTTATTCAATAATGAAATTTATGGTCTTACGAAAGGTCAGTATTCGCCAACTTCAAAAATTGGCACGCGATCGCCATCAACACCGATGGGATCTATAGACAGCCCTCTCTCCGCCACTCTATATGCTCTCGGCTGTGGCGCTAAATTCGTCGCTCGTGGGATCGACACCAAACCCAAACATCTGCCAGAAGTTTTTAAGCGTGCGCACGCTCACAAAGGAGCTTCATTCGTTGAAATATTCCAAAATTGTATTGTCTACAATGACGGCGTATATGATAGCTTTACAGCAAAAGACGTGGCTGCTGAGCGACAAATTGAAGTTGAACACAACAAACCGCTGATATTCGGTAAGGAAAAAGAAAAAGGCCTGCGTATGAACTCCGACAAAATTGAGTTGGAAGTGGTAACTATTGGCGAAAACGAGGCTACAGAAAAAGACATATTGGTTCACGATGAGACTAATAAAGTTTTGGCCACCCTATTGGCCCAAATGGAAGGACCCAATTTCCCAGTTGCTATCGGCGTACTTTATTGCAATCCATCCAACACCTACGAAGATGCTGTTCATGCTCAAATTGCTGCTGAAAAAAAAGCGCACCCATCTACCAACATAAATGACCTGCTGCGAAGTGGACCGACATGGACTGTGGATTAAGCGATAACGGGCCTTCTTTAAAGATTAAGATAAAATGTTTTATGCTCCAATTATAGAGATGTCCTCAATTCTAGGCTGTAAAGGATATGAAATTAACAAAGTATGTTTCTATAACTAAATGCATCCTATTCAGTTTGCTAATCGGCACTTCAAGCACTATCGCAAAAGAACCAGAAAATTCATTGATCTCAGGTACAGTTTTTAGAGACTGCCTGGCATGCCCGGAAATGTCGGTCATCCCATCCGGAACATTTTTGATGGGTTCGACCAGAGGTAAAAAACGAGAATTACCGGTCACTAAAATCACTATCCGAAACCCTCTCGCTGTTAGTCGTTACGAAATAACCTTCGATGAATGGGATGCATGTTATACTGCAAGAGGTTGTTCAAAGAGGCCTTCCGACCGGGGTTGGGGCCGCGGTAAACGTCCGGTTATAAATGTTCTTCTAACAGATATTGCTGAATACCTATCGTGGTTAACAAAAAAAACAGGTCATGTTTATCGCTTACCTTCAGAATCTGAATGGGAATATGCCGCTAGAGCTGGCTCCCAAACCGAGTTTAGCTGGGGAAATCAAATGCAAATTGGAGCAGCTAATTGTCGCAACTGTGGCACGGAATGGAGCGGCCTTAAATCAGCTCCAGTTGGCCAATTTATGCCTAATGCTTGGGGTCTTTATGATGTACATGGCAATGTTCTAGAATACGTAACTGATTGTTGGACCACAAGTCACGATAAAGTGCCAACAGATGGCTCACCCATAATAACTGAGGGTTGTTTAAGTAAAGTCGTGAAGGGGGGTGCTTGGTATTATCTACCAAAAGTTTCCCGATCAGCTTCACGAGCACGCAATGATAAACGAGTTTTTAGCTATTTTATCGGCTTTCGTGCCTTTCGTGAAATTGATTAACTAGAAAATTTTAATGCATAGCAAAATAATTGAAAATTAATTTGTGAAATGTATTATTTACTCATATTTTAAGAATTGGAGTTATAGCCTAAATTTAAGTGCAGAAATTCTATTATCAAATTTTTATGTGGGACAACACACATTGATATTATGTGGTTAGATATTACAGAACTTCAAGACTTCTATAGTAAGCCACTCGGACGTATGGCTAGCCATGTGATTGGCCAACACATTCGTGAAATTTGGCCTGACGTCAATGGTATGAATTTACTAGGCCTAGGATTTTCGACGCCATACCTAAATGTTTTTCTTCATGAAGCCAGCAATATTATTGCAGCCATGCCTGCCTCACAAGGCGCCACCCATTGGCCAACTGAGGGCGCTGGACAGACCATCATAACCGACGAGGCAGAACTTCCTATAGAAGATATTTCCATAGACCGGGTTATTTTGATCCATAGTGTTGAATGTAGTGAAACCATTCGGCCAATGATGCGAGAAATATGGCGCGTCCTTTCTAATAATGGTCGATTAATTATAATTGTTCCGAACCGGAGTGGTGTCTGGGCACGGCTAGAGAGGACACCATTTGGCTATGGCAGACCTTACAGCCAATCACAACTAACCCGTCTACTTCGTGATACCTTATTCACACCCATAAAAAAAAGCACGGCACTTTATATGCCTCCAACCCGCTCGCGTATGCTAATCTCGTCTGCGCTGGCTTGGGAAAATATTGGCCGACACTGGTTCAGTATTTTAGGCCTAACAATAGGTGGCGTTATATCAATTGAGGCAAAAAAACAAATTTATGCAGTAACACCAAATTTTAATGCTTCTAAAAGACGCGGCTACGTAACAATACCTAACCAATAGCACCTTTTGATTAAGATTTTTTGAGTAAAAAAATGGCCTGCTCACCACGCAGATTAGCAAAGCGCATTCCAGCGCGCCCAATTTCACGCGTTCGTCCAACACGATCCAGCGCAATACCATTTTCAATTGTAATTCCCAAGGAACCACAAAGAATAATAAAATCGGTAATTGTACAAAAATGAATATTGGGCGTATCGTACCAATTATATGATAAAGTTTTTGTTTGCGGCATCTTGCCAATAAACATCAAACCCGCACGCACACGCCAATAACCAAAATTAGGAAAAGAAACAATTGCACGTTTTCCAATACGCACAAGATTCTGAAGAACATTATGCGGTTCCCGCGTTGCCTGCAAAGTTTGACCCAATATGACATAGTCAAAAGCCTGATCTGGATAATCATCAAGATCCTGATCTGCATCACCCTGGATAACCGACAAACCTGATGAAACACAGGCGTTAACTCCGTCTGAGCTAAGCTCAATACCACGGCCGTCAACCTTCTTTTCCTGATTCAGATAATCCAATAGCGCCCCATCACCACAGCCAACATCTAGTGCTCGACTACCTGGTTCTACCATTTTTGCAATGAGCTGAAGATCAACACGAAGGTTTAGTTTTTTCAATTTAGTTGTCATTTTTTAGTTAATCCATATTTATCAGCAGCACCTTCCAAGAAACCAGTCAGGACTTTCCAAAACTCAGGCTCCTCTAGCAAAAATGCATCGTGACCTTTATCTGATCCTATTTCTGCAAAACTTACATTTGCAGCTACTGCATTTAACGCTTTGACAACGGCCCGGCTCTCTGCAGTTTGATAGAGCCAATCGCTAGTAAATGAGATTATACAAAACCGCGTTCTTACTCCCCGAAAAGCCTCAGCCAGAATACCGTTACCATGACGCTCGGCAAGATCAAAATAATCCATTGCTCGCGTAATGTACAAATATGAATTAGCGTCAAAGCGTTCAACAAATGTACTGCCTTGATAGCGCAGATAACTTTCAACTTGAAAATCAGCATCAAAACCAAAGGTGATTGCCTCCCGGTCTTGCAATCGACGGCCGAACTTATTCTGTAAAGCAGGTTCTGACAAATACGTGATATGAGCAATCATTCTAGCAATGGCGAGCCCACGCTGCGGATAGCAATCCTCTTTAAGATAATCACCACTTTTCCAATCCTGATCGGCCATAATAGCTTGTCGCCCAACTTCATGAAATGCGATATTTTGAGCAGAGTGATGGGGCGCCGTGGCAATTGGGACCGCAGCAAAAACGCGGTCAGGAAAAGCGACTGCCCATTCAAGAACTTGCATACCGCCCATCGAGCCACCAATTACACAGAAGAGTTTATCTATCCCCAATGCATCCAGCAACAATGCCTGCGCTCGCACCATATCACTAATTGTAATACCAGGGAATTGAAGCCCCCAATATTCGCCTGTGTCGGGATTAATCTCTTTTGGCCCTGTTGATCCCATACAACCGCCAAGAATATTGGCGCAAATAATAAAATATCGATCAGTATCCAGAATTTTTCCAGAGCCTATAACCAAATGCCACCAGCCAGGTTTTCCGGAAATAGGATTAATATCGCCCGCAAATTGGTCTCCGCTTAAAGCATGACACACCAAAATGGCATTGGTTTTATCTGCATTCAATTTACCGTAAGTTTGATATGCCTGCGTAAAATTTGTGAGTTTGGCTCCACAATCGAGAAGTAAAGGTTCATCAACTCCTAGAATGGCCTCCTTACCAATATTCTGTGTTACCATTTTATTTGCAGCCTTTTCATTTTGGCTATCAGCATCATTATTCATATGTGTTTCTGTTAATTTAGTTCTTAGCTATTAGTTATTAATACAGAAAAATTAGCAAAGAACGGTTAATATTAGGATCATAGCTATGAACGATGCGCTATTCTGTCAATCTTTTCTTTGATTTTAGGTGCTTAGCAGACTATCACTGTCTGCCTAACTAACATAAAACGCATAATAACTGGTTTTAAAAAATACTTAGTAGCAAAATGTCAGATGATAAGTTAAGAAATTTGCGAGATAAACTCGATAAGATTGATGTTGAGATTCAAAGTCTTTTGACCCAACGAGCCCAAGTTTCGCTCGAAGTCAAGAAAATAAAACAAACGGACCACGCCAAATTAAAACCTGGCCGTGAAGCTCAGATATTACGTGCCCTGATCGAACGTCATGATGGCCACTTTCCTAAGCTTGAATTGATAAGGATTTGGCGAGAAATTTTAAGTGCTTCGCTACAATTGCAAGGTCCTTTCGAGATAGCAGTATATAAGCCCGAAAATAAGAGTGATGGCGACTGGGGATTCATATCGTCTGCTCGCGGGCATTTTGGCTCAAATACACCCATGACTACCTATTCGTCACAGCGCCGAGTTATTGAAGCTGTTCTTGAGGATGAGTGCTCGGTCGGTGTCTTACCAATTCCAACGCGAAACGAAGAAAACCCTTGGTGGCGACACTTGGCTGTGCAAGGAAATACTGTCAAAAATGGTATTGCTTCAAAACCTGCGCGAATTATCGCTAAGCTTCCTTTTACTGTTCCTACAATTGAACTCCTCCCTTCCAGAAGTGAATCAGTAGAATGCGTTGTTATTGCTAAAAGTGAAGCTGATCCGTCTGGACTTGATGATACTTACATTGTTCTCGATTTATCAGAAAATTTTCCAGGTACGCGAATTGATACACGACTAGCTGAAAATAATTTGACTGGTTCAGTCTTATCCATCTGGCATGATTCGGAAGCGCCTGAACGATGGTTGTGTTTAATATGTATTAATGAATTTATTTTATTCAACGATATAAAACTCGATCGATTGACAGAAGGTTTTAGTGAAATATTAAATCAAATAACTATATTAGGTAGCTATGCTGTGCCCTTAAGCTCAGAAAATTTAAATTCAAACGATAGTTAAGAAAAGAAAATAATAATGGCCTCCCCTCATCCAATAGCCGGTTTACAAAACATTGCTCCTTACATCGGCGGCGAATCTGAACTTACTGGATTTGATCGCGTTATAAAACTTGCCTCCAATGAGGGAGCATTTGGTCCAAGCAAAAAAACACTCGAAGCCTTAAGTTCCAGCGCCCATGATTTTTTTCGCTATCCTGATGGTGATTGCAATGAGTTACGAGAATTATTAGCAGGTAAAAATAATTTGCCTAAAGACAATATTATTTGTGGTGCTGGATCCGATGAACTCATAAGTTTACTTTGTAGATCTTACGCTGGAGCTGGCGATGAAGTTCTCTACTCGGCTCATGGTTTTGCAATGTACCCGATATATGGTCGCACCGTTCGCGCAACTGTTGTTGCGGCGCCTGAAAATGACATTACTGTAGACGTTGATCAATTACTCGGACGCGTAACAAATAAAACAAAGCTGTTATTTATTGCCAATCCTAATAATCCAACAGGCACTTATATTCCAAAATCAGAGGTCCAGCGTTTAATTGATCTTCTACCCAAAACAGTTTTACTGGTCCTGGACGCTGCTTATTCAGAGTTTGTTGATCGTAAAGATTACTCAGATGGTGCAGAATTTGTTACAACCAATGAAAATGTGATCATGCTAAAGACTTTCTCTAAAATTTACGGCATGGCTGGCTTAAGGCTAGGTTGGATGTATGCTCCAGATAGCGTGATTGATATCATCAATCGAATGCGTAGCCCTTTTAATGTCGCTTATTCGGCAATAGTAGCTGGCATAGCTGCCACCAAAGATAATAAATTCCTAAAATTATCTCAAGAACATAATAAAAAGTGGCTAAAATGGACAAGAAATAGTATTCGCACCCTAGGATTAGAGGTGCCCGACAGCGTTTGTAATTTTGTACTTGTCCGTTTTCCACAAGACAGCGGGGGGAAATTAACTGCAGAGTCAGCTGATAATTTTCTCAAAACTAAAGGTATTATTGTACGCCGTATGGGTGGTTATGGTTTACCCAACGCCTTACGAATTTCAATTGGTACGGGCGAAGAAATGGAAATTACCGTTAATTCACTTAAAGAATTCATGAGCCTCTAAAATGCCCAAGAAAAATTCTAAAATAATATTCAAACGAATAACATTGATCGGTATTGGTCTAATTGGTTCATCAATAGCCCGTCGCGTGAAACGTGATGGTTTAGCCAATCACATTTCAGTCTCCGCCCGTAGCCAAAACAGTTTGGATAGAGCGGTTGAATTAGGTTTCGCTGATACAGTGACACTTGATCAAGAAGATAGCGTAAAAAATGCGGATCTAGTAATTATTTGTTCCCCGATTGGAGCCTATAGTGACATTATACAAAACATCAGGTTAGGCTTAAAGCCGGGTGCTATTATATCTGACGTAGGCTCTGTAAAACAGGCGGTTATCCGTGATCTAAGCCCCCATATTCCAGAAGGCGTTCATCTCGTTCCCGCACACCCAGTTGCAGGAACTGAGCATTCTGGACCTGATGCCGGCTTTCCAGAGTTATTTGAAGATCGCTTTTGTATCATCACTCCAACGAAACAAACGAATAAAAAATCGATCAATCAAGTAACCCAATTTTGGCAATCACTCGGCTCTAAAGTAGAAATTATGGAGCCCAATCACCATGACTTGGTAATGGCCATGACTTCACACCTACCCCATCTAATTGCTTATACAATCGTTGGCACGGCAACAGATCTTGAAAAAACGTTGGCCAATGAAGTAATTAAATTTTCGGCTGGTGGCTTTCGAGACTTCACCCGAATTGCAGCCTCTGATCCCACTATGTGGCGTGATGTATTCCTCAACAACCGTGATGCTGTCCTTGAAATGCTGCAAAGATTTAGTGAAGATATTACGGCTCTCCAACGTGCTATTCGTTGGGGTGAAGGTGATACGTTGCACGAATTATTTTCACGGACTCGAGAAGCACGTCGCGGCGTGATTGAAGCTAAACAAGAAAAAATGTATGATTAAAAAATAGAGTATGAGGATATTCCCCTCTAGTCATCGGCTGAGAACCTTTTATCCCAATTTATAGATGGTAACGTCATCAATGACAGAGGACCAACAGATAGTTTTCTATCTTGGATCGTAAGTGGCAGGCTAACACTCCGTTTTCCGCTCGCCGAACGCCGTGAAATTCCACTTAAAATAACTTTGGCCAATAGTGCAGTGTTGGACCGAATAAATCCAAATGCTTTTAATCTATCTATGAAAGGTATTATGCCCTCGAAATTGACAGACATTGCTAATAAAGGTTGCAATTTTTGATCAAACGCTAATGTTCCAGACCCATATGTTTTTAAGCTTCCAGAAACCCCCTCAAATGAATCAATATCAATAATCCCGCCGGCGTCCCGCCAAGTTCTAAGGTTTCTTATATTAAAAACTGGGCTTAGATCTTCAATAATTTTTAAATTCACAAAAATTTTATCTAAATGATTGTCAAAAGGTAACTTAAGTTCTTTTGGCAAATAGACCCCTTTTAATTTCATTTGCAAAACCCGGCTTGGGTTTTTGGTAGCTTCGGAGAACAACGTTTTATCTTGCAATAGTACCTGAGTACTAAAAGAAGCTGACTTAATAGAAGTTTCTACTTCCGATAATTTTTCTGATATTTTTATATCTTCAATTTTAATCTTAAATTTTTCCAGCCACGAGCCTTGAATTTTAGCATCAATATTAATTAATTTAGCTTCACTTACGAACTCGTAGAGTGTCCCATTATCTTTTAAAGACAAGCTATTCGAACCGCTTAAATCAAATTTAACATTATTAAAGTTCCATGGCCTTAGTTCAACAGCAGCGCGCTGAGCTAGCCAAATCCATTTTTTATCCTTTTTATATTTTTGATCTTTATTCGAGTGATATGGAATTTTTAATTGTAGTTCATTTATACTGATATGAAAATTAATAGGAAAACCGGTAATCTCCAACTTGCCATACGAAGCTAAGACCCCTTGTTCGGCGCTATAATCTCTTAGGTCCTCAATCGTGTTCTTTAGATATATCACCATGCCATACCAGAAAATTATATAAATAATAGCTATAATTCCAAAAACCAAGAAGCTGATTGAGAACCTTCTATATACTGTATTAGAAAAGATAGAAGATATAGGATAATCTCTCTTGAATATCATATCTCGTATTTTTATAGAAAACGCTTTAAGTTCTATTACCACCGCTAGCCCTTTCAACAGTTAACCAGTCAATCAAATAAATGATCAATTCTATTTCGAGAAAGAATAACAATATAGCAAAAAATTAACGTCTAAAATTCGCAGCACGCTACTGCGAGTTCTAACTAAAACAAAGCCAAACAGGCTACGTAATGGTAGCACCAACCTCTCGGCTCTCTGCAAGATTCCTTAAGACAAAACGCTGCAACTTACCTGTTGCTGTTAACGGCATTTCGTCAAGGAAATATATTCGACGAGGGCATTTATAAACTGATAGATTAGCTTTTAGCGCCGCAGTTAGTTCCTTTTCAAACTCCTCCGCTGAGTTAGTCAACTCAGGAACAACTATAAACAACGCCAATCGAATAAGGCCGTCTTCATTTGGCACCCCTACAACAGCTGCTTCAGATACTGCTTTATTTTTTAAAACCTGCTCCTCAATTTCAGCGGGACTTACCCATTGACCCGAAATTTTAAGTATATCATCGACACGCCCTTGGTATTCATAGTAACCGGAATCATCGAACGTAAACATATCATTAGTGCAATACCAACCCTCTTTAAAAACTTCACTTGTCTTTTGTTTCATATTCCAATAACCAGAGGCAACACATTCCATCTTCACCCAAAGAACACCAGGAATTTTTGGTTTAGTAACTATTAAACCCTCATTACTGATTAATTTTACTTCGGTTCCTGGTGTTGGCACTCCACAGGTTCCAACAATTATATTATCTGGACGATTGGCTAAAAATAAAAAACAGGTTTCAGTAGCACCGATTCCTTCAAGAATCGGATGGCCAGTTACCTCCATCCATTGATCAAAAAGATTTCTCGGAAGTTTTTCGCCTGCACTAAGATAATGGCGTACATTTTTGAATTCGGATTTATTTGCAACACCCTCTCGTAACATATTACGATAAAATGTTGGAACACTGAGAAAGATCGTTGGTTTATGTCGCTGAACAATGCTCGCTACTGCTTCTGCATCTGGCCATTCTGGATAAAGAATTACAGTCGCTCCCAATTTAATTGGTGCCAGAAAACAATGCGCCAAAGAAAAAGCAAAAAATAGCTTTGAAGAACCATAGATACGATCACCTGGACCAACACTCAAAATATCGCCCATTAAAGAATCAACTGCTAAAATTGAATTTTGACTGTGTATCACGCCCTTAGGTCTGCCAGTAGTCCCAGACGAAT
>DUBF01000070.1:0-1335 GCA_012960465.1 Rhodospirillales bacterium
GCCCAAACAAGTTGCTATCCGGTCTTGAAAAATATATGTGCTCAAAAACACATTGTTTAGTAGGGCTTTTTGGAAAAGGAAAAAATGATTTCACGCCAGATTGATTAATAAGAATTAATTCACCAGGTTCAATTTCACGTATAAACTCTGCCTCCACAAGATCCATCACACAAGACTCGGAAGCCACGATGTAAGCTCCCTCTAACTTACCTAAACACAAGGGACGAAACCCCTGCGGATCACGTGCAGCGATTAGTTCGTTCTCACTCATCAGTACGATTGAATAAGCGCCCTTAACTTGTGAAAGTGCTGCCACCGCGCGGTCGACAAATAAATTACATTGTGATTGTGCCATCAGATGAACTATCACTTCGCTATCATTCGTGGACTGAAAAATTGCCCCCGCGGCCCCTAATTCCTTCCTAATTTCCGTGGCGTTCACCAAGTTTCCATTATGTCCCAAGGCCATGGTCCCACCCGCATAGTCTATAAGGCAAGGTTGAGCATTTTTTATCCCACTTACCCCTGTCGTTGAATATCGATTGTGTCCTATTGCGATATTACCAGGAAGTTTTTTAAGGCGTGTATGGCTGAACACATCTGCAACTAAACCCATTCCCACCTCTAGATGCATTTCCCCATTATTTGAAGCAACGATGCCAGCACTTTCTTGACCTCTATGCTGCAAAGCATAAAGACCCAAGTAAGCGAGGTTAGCCGCGTCTAAGTGACCATAAATACCGACCACACCACATTCATCGTGAAACTTATCCGACATAGGTTTCCAAGGCTCCAAGCCAAAGTTGTTTTAAACTAGAAATCTCTTCACGAATAAATTCTTTCCCATTAACATTCACAACAAGTGCGTTGCCTCCCACATTTCCGATGACTGTAAAAGGGACCTCCATAGCCTTTGCTTTTTCCTCGACCGCTAATCGGTTCTTGGCTGACAAGGAAATCAGGATACGCGATTGGGACTCGCCAAAAAGTAAGGCGTCATTTCGAACTGTAGAGTCAATACCAAGAGTCGCTCCCTTTGGGGTTAAAGGATGGCTCATACAAGATTCCGCTAATGCTACTGCTAGACCGCCTTCTGAACAATCGTGAGCTGAAGTCAAAAGCTTTTGCTGAATCAATTCCAAACATAATTTATTCACAAATTTAGCTACGTGAAGATCCAAATGTGGAGGCTTCCCCTCCACCCGGTCGTAAATAGTTTTTAAATATTCACTCCCACCAAACTCCTCCATTGTAAGACCTATAAGGCCTATTAGGTCTCCATCTTCTTTAAACCACTGAGTTGTGTGAAAAGAGCGGTCTTCCAGTAACCCAACT
>DUBF01000070.1:1447-4771 GCA_012960465.1 Rhodospirillales bacterium
CCCATGCCTGAAACAGCTTGCTCAAACTGCCACATAATTTCTGGGTTTTCCGGGTTCCCAAAATTAAGACAATTTGTCAACCCGATTGGCTCGCCACCAGAACATGCAATGTTACGAACGCACTCTGCCACCGCTATTTGTGCACCTCGAAAGGGGTCTAGGTAACAATACCGACTATTGCAATCAACGGACAATGCCAAAGCTTTTTTGGAACCTTTTACTCTAAGCACAGCTGCATCTGAACCCGGTAAACCCAGCGTATTGAGTCTAACCATATAATCATATTGTTCATAAACCCAGTGCTTATTTGTTATATTTGGCGATGCGAGAAGGTCTTTTAAAATTTTTTCCCCACGTCTCGGTTCTAAAATAGAATCAAGTTTGACGTGATCAACCTCTTTGAGATATTCAGGTTTTTTGGTTGGGCGCTTTAGATCCAAAGCTCCATCAATAACTAATTCAACCGGCAAGTTAACTACAGGGTTCCCATTATCAAAAATGCGAACTACTGGCTTATCTGTCACTTCTCCCACAACTCCAGAATCAAGATCCCACTTATCAAACAGAGCTAAAGCCTCCTTCTCCATTCCTTTTCTGACAACCACAAGCATTCGCTCTTGCGATTCTGATAATAGAGTTTCATAGGGAGTCATCCCCGCTTCCCGCATAGGGACTTTTGAAAGCTCAAGATCAATACCAGTACCAGCACGGCCAGCCATTTCAAATGTAGAGCAAGTTAGCCCTGCTGCTCCCATATCTTGGATTCCAACTACCCAATCTTCTTTCATAAGTTCAAGGCAAGCTTCAATCAAAAGTTTCTCTGCAAATGGATCACCTACCTGAACTGTCGGCCGCTTTTCTTCAGAATACTCGTCAAACTCTGATGAGGCCATACTCGCGCCATGAATACCATCGCGCCCCGTCTTGGAACCGAAATAAATAACCGGATTACCAACTCCAGAAGCATTCCCTAAAAAAATCTTATCCGAAGGAATTAACCCAAGGCAAAAAACATTAACCAAAATATTTCCATTGTAACAAGGGTCAAAATAAATTTCTCCACCGACGGTAGGAACCCCAGTGCAGTTGCCATAATTAGAAATCCCGTCAACAACTCCGTTAACTAAAAATCGGGTACGTGGATGATCAGAAGCTCCGAACCGTAGAGAGTTCATCAGCGCAATGGGACGCGCTCCCATGGTAAAAATATCTCGCAAAATTCCCCCCACTCCTGTAGCAGCACCTTGACGCGGTTCAATAAAAGAAGGGTGGTTATGACTTTCAATTTTAAATACAGCAGCAATCCCATCCCCGATGTCTACTACCCCTGCGTTTTCTCCTGGCCCCTGTAATACACGTGGACCTGTGGTAGGGAGTTTCTTCAGGTAATAACGTGAACTTTTGTAACTGCAGTGCTCGCTCCACATCACAGAAAATATACCTAGCTCAGTAAAGTTAGGTTCTCGGCCAAGAAGATCCTCAATACGACCAAATTCCTGGAGAGTTAGGCCATGCTGACGCACTATATCTGGAGTAATCGCAATAGAATTACTATTTATCATAATAAAATTCCAGGTTGCAGGGATTGGATCATAGATTTGAAAATTAGCTGTCCATCAAGATTAGGCCATGCTGGATCAGCACATCGTTCAGGGTGAGGCATCAGACCCATTACATTCTTATTTTCATTTACTATACCTGCAATGTTGTCAACGGATCCATTCGGATTATATTGACCTGTCACTTCTCCTTCGCAACCACTATAACGAAATACAATCTGTTCATTATCTATTAGTTGATTTAACCCATCCGTATCGATGAAGTAACTTCCTTGGTGATGAGCGATGGGAATATTCAGTACTGATTTTTCTAGGCATTCGCAACTGAATGGAGTAGAAACGTTTTCCACTCGAACTGACACTGTCTTACAAATAAACTTCTGTGAATGATTTTGGATAAGAGCACCCGGAAGGAGTCCTGACTCAACAAGAACTTGAAAACCATTACAAATCCCAAGAACCATTCCCCCAGAATTAGCAAACTGGACCACTTTTTTCATAACGCTCGAAAATTGCGCTATGGCCCCCGCCCGCAGATCATCACCATATGAATATCCTCCTGGTAAGACGATGAGATCAAATCCTGAAAGGTCTACATCATCCTTATGCCAAATCCATTCGGTATCTAGCCCAAAAACGTGCTTGAGGATATGATAACAATCTTGATCGCAATTAGAACCAGGAAAAACGACTACGCCACACTTCATAAGTCAATTCGGGGAAAAATTAAAGACACATAAATAAAATTTAATTCCAAAAACATGCAAACTGCTGCATAAAACGTCTTACGCAATCACTCCTCTGGCTCTATAGTGAATCGGTAGGATTCAATAACCGTATTGGCAAAGAGCTTTTCGCACATCTCTGTAACTCTAATTTCTGCTTCTTCTCTGGAAACTCCAT
Source organism: Rhodospirillales bacterium (assembly GCA_012960465.1). GTDB lineage: Bacteria > Pseudomonadota > Alphaproteobacteria > Rhodospirillales > UBA2165 > TMED23. Next base: position 3,910 of record DUBF01000070.1, read on the forward strand.
CCATTGTTAGTTCCAAATATTTTCCCATTTGGATCCCAGACACTTCATTATAACCGAGATCTTTAAGGGCATGATGGACAGCTTTCCCCTGAGGGTCTAAAACACCATCTTTGAATGTAATGTAAATTTTAGCTATCATTTCGGGGTGTGATTATCACAGAACTCAGCTAATTTCACAATCCTTTTAAAAAAGTAGCCTCTATTAAAAATAATTGTGACTAGCTCAGTCAACTGATAATTTTTTCTTCCGATTAAATTCTCATGCTACTTTCATCCTGCCTGTCAACTACATCGAATTTACTTGAATCAAACCGAATCAACCGCTATATTTTTTCCTTTGGTTTTTAAATTTACACTGAGGCAAACATATGCAAAACCTTTGGGACGAATCTGAATCCAGAGCAACGATAGAACAATATAAAGATGTGTCAGAAGATATAGCATTGCGAGTATATACTTCAAGACTTATAGGTGCTGACCCTAGCCTAGTACTTCATGGCGGTGGAAATACTTCTGTAAAGTCTATTACCACAAATGCTCTTGGGGAAGAGGTTAATGTTCTTTACGTTAAAGGAAGCGGATGGGATCTAGATACATTGGAACCACCTGGTCTTCCTGGAGTACAATTGGATCATCTGATAAAACTTAGAACGTTGGATTATCTTAGTGATGAGGATATGGTTAACGAGCAAAGAACCCATCTACTCGATGCCGCATCCCCTAATCCATCAGTTGAAACTTTATTACACGCTTTTTTACCTCATAAATTTATAGACCATTCTCACGCAGATACTATTTTAGTGCTTGCCAACCAACCCAATGCCAAATCAATTTGTGAAAGTATTTATGGAGAAACAATGGG
>DUBF01000071.1 GCA_012960465.1 Rhodospirillales bacterium
GATGGATCGTGGTCGCATTATCTTTGATGGTGAAAGCGAAGTTCTAAAGCGTGAGCCAAGCAAACTTGAAGAACTCATTGGTCTTTCCGGTTAGAAACACGTGATAAGAAATTTAATTTCCTTCGAGTGATGTTGATTTCCCCGGTTATCCATGTGCTTGAAGATTTAAGCAAAAATTTTACTATGTCATCAACTATATAATAATCCAAAAGAGATATCCTAGAGAATACTATGGTGGAATTGGTCTTTATTTTGATAATGGTACTGAAGGGTTTTTTAAGAATTTACACGTTACCCATAACTAATCGACTGAATAGGAACGCTATGAGTTAAAGTCAATGGCAGAGTTTGATTGCCCATCGTTTAGGTAGCTTCGCGATCCCCGGGATAAGAGGATCTCCATCGATTTACGATCCTCTTGCCGTTTGACGAGAACACATAATTTTGTGTTCCCGACCTTTAACTCCTCTGTTAAATCGAATTTTAAAAAAGATACACCTATGATACAGTAACTAATAATGAAATTAATTTTTATCTCGCTATTTATACTTTGGCCATCTTCGGTTTGGGGAAATTCTCCTAATATCCAAACACCTGCACCGTTGATTTATCTCAATGATAATTTAGACGAAAGAGATAAATTGGGTTGGTGTATTGACACCATTGGTCGAGGCTTTGCCGACCGGTTGCATGCACATTCTTGCAAGCCCCACGGTGGAGACGTGCAGTTTCTATACCGAGAAGTGACACTACAAATTATTTCTGCCACTTTTGTGGATAAATGTGCTGAAATTATTGGACCAACATTAAAAGGCGCTAGGCTTGGTTTGATTAAATGTTCAATCAATTCGTTAAGACAGAAGTTTCATTTTAAGAGAGAAACCAGTGAATTCCGTCCAAAGAATGATGATACCTTTTGTCTTGTTGTTGGTGAAAATAGTCGATCTGCTGGACCTTTTATGGCTCGCAGTTTATATCTTGCCCCTTGCAATACTACTGATCCGAAATACCGAAAGTGGTCGATAAAAGAAGATAAAAATTGAGTAAAGAATGGGATTTGTAAACAAATGCACTCAATGTAATAATACTAGAAATGGACATTGACGGTATTCAGTTATTGGAATACAAGCGGGATTATTCCTTTGGTATACTGAAGGTTGAGAGATTAAGGCTGGTCAATCTAGCAATTGTATGATTTTCGTTGGGATGAAACTGAGAGTTGGTTAATTGAGAAACCTATGGAAAATTTGCTCGTAGAATACCTACCTATACTTATATTTTTATTTTTAGCATTGGGCATTGCTATAATTATCCCATTGGCTTCGCTGGTTATTGTACCACAAAAACCCGATGTGGCGAAACTGTCTGCCTATGAATGCGGATTTGATGCTTTTGAAGATGCTAGAACAAAGTTTGATGTTCGCTTTTACTTGGTGGCTATTTTGTTTATTATCTTTGACCTTGAAGTGGCATTTCTATTTCCGTGGGCCATTACGCTTGGGCAGATCGGATTATTTGGGTTTTGGTCAATGGTAATTTTCTTGGGTGTTTTAACTGTAGGATTTATCTATGAATGGCGTAAAGGCGCGCTTGAGTGGGATTAGATTGATTATATGAGTAAGATAGATAATAGCGAAGCATTTAAACAAGACAATTTACTTGAAAGTATGGGTGATACGCTTGCGGATAAGGGCTTTGTTGTGGCGAACCTTGACAGTCTCGTTAATTGGGCACGAAAAGGGTCGTTATGGCCGATGACATTTGGCTTGGCATGTTGTGCTATTGAAATGATGCATGCTTATGTTAGTCGTTATGATTTGGACCGGTTCGGTGTGGTCCCCCGTCCAAGTCCGCGTCAGTCCGATGTGATGATCGTTGCAGGAACTTTGACAAATAAGATGGCTCCTGCATTTCGTAAAGTTTATGATCAAATGGCTGAGCCACGTTACGTTATATCTATGGGTTCCTGCGCAAATGGCGGTGGTTATTATCATTATTCCTACTCTGTCGTTCGTGGATGTGATCGAATTGTACCTGTGGATATTTACGTGCCCGGTTGCCCGCCAACGGCAGAAGCCTTGGTTTATGGAATTCTTCAATTACAAAAGAAAATACGCAGAACTGGTAAACTTTGGCGCTGATAAATAGGAATTCTCAGAATTTAATAATGGCTGATGCCCAACCTCATATACAGAACCTAAAAGTTCTGAGAGATGCCGTAGCTAATGAACTCGGAGAAATCGTCACCTCTAGTCAAATAATTAGAGGTGAATTGGTTTTTAACGTAGCACGTGATTCTATTGTGAAAGTCCTTACTTTTTTACGGGATGATGTTAATTGTCAATTTAAAATGTTGATGGAACTTTGCGGCGTTGATTATCCAGAACGCGAAGATCGCTTTGATGTTGTATATTGTTTGTTGAGCCTTACGCTGAACCAACGGGTAAAGGTGAAAATTCAAACAAACACAAGCTCATCTGTACCCTCGGTTGTTAACGTTTATAGCGCCGCCAATTGGTGGGAGCGAGAAGCCTGGGACCTTTTTGGAATCTATTTTTCAGATCATCCTGATTTGCGGCGAATTTTGTCTGACTATGGTTTTGAAGGGCATCCGTTGCGTAAGGATTTTCCATTAACGGGGTATGTTGAGCTTCGTTATGATGATGAACAAAAACGCGTGGTTTATGAACCTGTTAAGCTGAGCCAAGAATTTCGTAATTTTGATTTTTTAAGTCCATGGGAAGGAGTTCATCAAATTCTACCTGGAGATGAGAAAGTTGTAAAATCCTCTGAAGAAAAGGGTGGGGATGGTTAATGTCTGAGCAACAAATTAAGAATTTTACACTTAATTTTGGTCCACAACATCCAGCCGCCCATGGGGTTTTACGCTTGGTCTTAGAAATGGATGGTGAAGTTATTGATCGGGCGGATCCGCATATCGGATTATTACATCGCGGCACAGAAAAGCTAATAGAGCATAAAACCTACTTACAAGCCGTTCCATATTTTGATCGGTTAGACTATGTCGCTCCACAAAACCAAGAGCACGCTTTTGCTATAGCAGTAGAAAAGTTGGCTAATATAGAAGTTCCGCCACGTGGCCAATATATCCGAGTAATTTTTGCAGAACTTGGTCGAGTTTTGAATCATGTTTTTAATGTTTGCGCTTACGCAATGGATATAGGTGCTATGACACCTATGCTGTGGGGATTTGAAGAACGAGAAAAAATAATGGAATTTTGTGAGCGCGTTAGCGGTGCTCGGCTCCACATGGCGTATTTTCGCCCGGGTGGCGTTGCTATTGATATGCCGGAGGGTTTGGCAGATGATATCATGGAATGGGTTGAAAAATTTCCACAGATGATAGCAGATTTGGAGGGCTTGTTAACTGAAAATCGTATTTTCAAGCAACGTACAGTCAGTATTGGTATAATCACAGCGGAGCAAGCCATGGATTGGGGCTTTAGTGGTCCGAACCTTCGTGCTAGTGGAGTTGCATGGGATTTACGAAAAAGCCAACCTTATGATGTTTATGATAAAGTTGATTTTGATGTCCCAATTGCAAAACATGGTGATTGTTATGATCGCTATCTGATCCGTATTTACGAAATGTACGAGTCACTTAAAATTATTAAACAATGCCTCGAGAAAATGCCTCCTGGACCTGTTACGTGTGATGATCATAAATTTAGTCCGCCAAAACGTAATGACATGAAGCAGTCTATGGAAGCTTTGATACATCATTTTAAGCTTTTCACTGAGGGCTATCACGTACCGGCAGGAGAAACATATTCTGTGGTTGAAGCGCCAAAGGGAGAGTTCGGCGTCTTTCTAATCTCTGATGGATCAAATAAACCTTATCGCTGTAAGATCCGGGCGCCAGGTTTTGCTCATTTACAGGCCCTAGATTTTCTTAGTAAAGGGCATATGTTGGCTGACGTGGTTGCTAATATTGGTTCTTTGGATATCGTGTTTGGAGAAATTGATAGATGAGCAATCAGAATTTTGATCAGCTTACTGCCTATAAGTTTACAGCTAAAACAATGAAAATAGCAAAACAACATATTGCCAAATATCCAAAGGGGCGGCAGGCAAGTGCAGTTATGCCGTTGCTAGATTTAGCTCAACGCGAAAATGGCGGTTGGTTGCCGCGCGCTGCGATGGATTACATTTCGGATTTATTAAAAATGCCAAAGATTGCAGTATATGAAGTTGCTACTTTTTACACTATGTATAATCTGAAACCAGTCGGTAAGTTTCATGTGCAGGTTTGTACTAATTTGCCTTGTTTACTTCGTGGTTCAGATAAAATTGTCAATGTCGCAAAAAATTTTCTTAAGATTTCAATTGGAGAAACAACAGAAGATAACCTCTTTACGCTTACCGAGGTGGAATGTTTAGGGGCGTGTGTTAATGCACCTATGATGCAGATCAATGACGATTACTACGAAGATTTAGATTCCGACTCAACCAGTGCTGTCCTGGAAAAGCTGAAAGCCGGCGACACCCCGAAACCGGGGTCGCAAACCGGACGCCATACCTCCGAGCCCGCTGGCGGGCTGACTTCTCTTAAGAATTTAGAGGGAGGGTCTTAAATCATGCTGAAAGACCAGGACCGAATTTTCACCAACATCTATGGGCTTGAGGACACCAGCTTGCAGGCCTCGAAGAAGCGCGGTGACTGGGCGCGAACAAAATCCCTGTTGGCCAAGGGGCGTGAAAAAATTATTGAGGAAATAAAAG
>DUBF01000072.1:0-4209 GCA_012960465.1 Rhodospirillales bacterium
AGGGAAACCTATACAGCTTCAGGAGGCTTTATAGAGGGTCTTCGAGCTGGAGATGACCTTGATTGGAGAGAAGAATTAAGATCTATTGGAGCAAAGTGTTTCACTCCTAATAGAACATTTATTGAATATTCAAATTTACCAAATAGTATTTTAGAAATGCAAAAAAAATATTTCTATTACTATTTATATAGTGGGAAACTAAGAGCACAAAGGAATACGAGAGATTTATATTTAGGAGCATTATTGGTTCTATCAGCCTTGATTATTCCTCGATGGAACTTCTTGATTAGTGGTGCTATTTCTGTCAGTGGGGTTGCTGCGGGACCTAACAGTTGGGTAGACAACCCATTATTTATTCCTAATATAACTAAAATTTACATAATCAGCTTTCTCGTTCTAACCGCTTCATACATTTTTATAAACAGGATTTCAATTAAAGGTCGAACTGACAGTGTTTTATGTTTTATTATGAAACTATGTTCTTTTTTTATTGTTTTTTGGATGGTATACCATTGGAATGCAAGTATTTCAACATGGGTGGAAGATGTCTCTCTGTACATTCCTCATGTTACAAAGATTTATGTAAGCTTAGTTCTCTTATTTTCTATACTATATAGAGGAATTTATCTTCCACTAAAATTAGATATTTCACCAAGGTATTTGTTTCCAGTAAGATGGTTATTGGTTGGAATGGTTGGTCTCACATTAGATATTGTTAAAATACCTGGAACCTTAATCGGGATATTTTTAGCACCTTTTCAAAAAAATAAAAAAAATTAAACTTAATTATGGCTAAAATTTTAATTACAGGTGGTTCAGGCTTCCTGGGAAAGAAGCTTGCAATGAAACTAAAAAAAGAAAATGAAGTTCTTTTAGGTTCTCGTAACAATGGTTTAAATCAAATTGCTTTCGAAGAAACAGGCTGCAGAACAATACCCTTAGATGTTTCTAATATTGAATCCCTTAAAGACGCTTGCAGTGCTTTTGAGCCTGAAATAATTATTCATGCTGCAGCTACAAAATATGTAGATGTTTCAGAAGTACAACCTCTTGAATGTATAGATGTAAATATAATAGGTTCTCAAAATGTAGCTAGAGTAGCAATTGATCGGCAAGTAAAGACTGTAATAGGTATTTCAACTGATAAAGCCTCTCCGCCAATTTCAAGTATATACGGTATGTCTAAAGGCATAATGGAAAGGATGTTTTGTTCTTTAGATTATTCTCATGAGACTAACTTTTCCTGTGTTCGATTTGGCAATGTGGCTTGGTCTACAGGCTCTGTATTCCCTATATGGAAAAGGATGATGGAAAATAATGGACACATAAAATCTACTGGTTCAAATATGAAAAGATTTATTTTTAGCGTAGATGATGCTGCAGATTTAGTTATTAGAAATATAAATAATATAGGCCTAACTAAAGGAAAGATACTTTCCCAAAAGATGAAGGCTTCAAAAATGATAAACTTTTTAGAATATTGGAAAGATTTACATGGAACTGAGTGGACTCCAATAGACCAGAGGATAGGCGAAAGTCAAAATGAAATTATGATAGGTGAGTCAGAGCTTAAAAATACTAAAGAAATCATCATCGACTCTAAAGAGCATTTTCTTACATCCTTTAGAGAATCTTTTGAAGATCATCTCTTGGAGTCATTCAATACAGAAAATGCAGAAGAGCATACTAAATCTGAAATAGGAGAGCTTATTAAATTGGGTATATAGTTATGACTGGGAAAATAATTAATCACGCCTTAGTTATGGCAGCAGGAAGAGGCCTAAGAATGAGACCTCTTACCGATAGTATCCCAAAAGCAATGGCTCCAGTAGGTCAATCTACACTCATAGCTGAAGGAATACATAAACTAAAAAAACATATAGATAATGTCCATATAACAGTTGGTTACAAAGGAGCGATGCTTGCTCGGCATGTTATTGAGAAGGATGTTTCGTCTGTAATTAATACCGAAGGTAAAGGAAATGCTTGGTGGGTATACAACACTTTAATTAAAAATTTAAATGAACCTATTTTTGTCCTCACTTGTGACAATATTATTGATATAGATTTTTCTTTATTTTCCAATGAATATATAGATAAGGGCTCACCTGCATGTATGATAATCCCAGTTAGACCTGTAAAAGGAATAGATGGGGACTTTATTTGCAAAGATAACAAAAGTAATATTCTAGAAATCTCTAGGAAAATTCCTACTGATCTTTATTGCTCAGGCATACAAGTAATTAACCCAAAAAAGATCAATAATATAACGAATACTACTGAAAGCTTTAATTGCCTATGGAACGAGCTTATTAAGAAAAAAGAAATAATTTGCTCAAATAATATCTTAGAGAAATGGCTTTCTATAGATGACCTGACTCAGCTTGATGCAATCAATAAATGAAAATAATTAATCAGATAGGTTTGTCCTAATGTTTGACTTAGAATGTGGCTCTTCCCCATTCGTTTAATCGCGATTGCCAGCCTCTGTTTCATGGCCGATTCAGTGAAAGCTTTAGTGTTCACCATTCCTCAGCGTAAACATGACTGATCAATTTATTATTCGTGATGGTATTCACATGCCACCCGTACGCGTCCAACATCGTGATGGGGAATACGAGGAGGGTGGTTTTGAAACCTTACGTGACATGCAAGAACGCCATTTTTGGTATCGCGGTCGGCACCGATTTTTGCTGGGGGCGGTAAATCGCTACCTACCTAAGTCTGGTCAGACGCTTTCTGCTATTGACCTTGGGGGGGGCGCTGGGGGTTGGGTGAGCTATTTGGCTAAGCATCTGCCCGAGGAGTTTGCGTCGCTGGCATTGGCTGATTCTTCTATAGTTGCATTAACTCTAGCCGCGTCGGTGGTGCCACCTACGGCACAACGCTATCAAGTAGATCTTATGCAACTGCACATGCATGAGCAATGGGATGCTGCCTTTTTGCTTGATGTAATTGAGCACTTGCCAGATGATTTGCAGGCTTTGCGGCAGGCGCGTGAAGCACTTAAGTCTGGCGGCTATTTGTTTGTCACTACGCCGGCATTTCCGCAATTTTGGAGTTATAACGACGACATGGCCCAGCACCTGCGTCGCTACCGCCGTAGTGATTTTGTTCGGCTTGCACAGCAGTCTGGGTTGACCTTGTGTGATGCTCGCTATTTCATGTTTTATCTCAGTCCGTTTTATTTACTCAGTCGCATGAGGCCAAGTTTGGCAAGTATGACACTAGCACAGAAAAAAGAATTGATTATTAAACAGCATCAAGTGCCGTCTGCGCCTATCAATAGTATCTTGAATGCAATCTTTGCGGCAGAATCGCCCCTTGGTCATTGGTTACGCTTCCCGTGGGGAACATCGATACTTGGGGTATTTAAAAAGACATGAAAAAAATCGCCATCCTCCAATCCAACTATATTCCATGGAAAGGTTATTTTGATATGATTGCTGCAGTGGATGAATTCATTCTATATGACGACATGCAATATACCCGTCGTGATTGGCGCAATCGTAATCAGATTAAAACACCGCAGGGGCTACAATGGTTAACTGTCCCTGTTAAAGTTAAAGGCAAGTACCACCAAACCATTAAAGAAACAGAGCTAGATAACCAAGAGTGGACTGAAAAACACTGGGGTGCGTTGTTACAAAATTACAAAAAAGCACCTCATTACAAAGAAATTACCGAGCTATTAGAACCAATGTACCTACAATCAAATTATACGCATTTATCAGAACTTAACAGAATCTTGATAGAAAACATTTGTCACTATTTAAGTATTACAACTAAAATTACAAGTTCTACAGACTATCAGCTAATAGAGGGTAAAACAGAACGGTTGGTTGATTTGTGTGTTCAAGCGGGCGCAACCGAGTATATTTCTGGCCCTGCAGCCAAAGACTATGTAGAAGCCCATTTATTTGAAGAAAAAAACATAAAACTCACCTGGTTCGATTACTCTGGGTACAAAGAATACCCACAACTATGGGGAGAGTTCACTCACGGTGTTACTATTCTTGATCTGCTCTTTAACTGTGGTAAAAGTAGTGACCTTTATATGAAGCACCTAACAGCATGAAGCTATCTATCGTCGCAACACTCTACCAATCTGCACCCTACATCACTGAGTTTTATGAGCGCTCAAGTGCTGCTGCTAAGCAGTTAGTGGGGGATGATTACGAAATCGTTCTGGTTAATGATGGCTCACTT
>DUBF01000072.1:4219-4677 GCA_012960465.1 Rhodospirillales bacterium
CAGAAAATGATAGGCACGTTGTCGTAGTTGACCTATCTCGAAACTTTGGACATTACAAAGCCATGATGACAGGGCTGGCACATGCTAAAGGGGAACGAGTATTCCTGATAGATAGTGATCTTGAGGAAGATCCTGAACTGTTAATTAAATTTGCTCAACAATTGGAAAGTGATGAATGTGATGTGGTTTATGGTGTTCAAGAGCGGAGAAAAGGTAAGTTGTTCGAACGTTGGTCGGGTCATTTATTTTATAGTTTATTTAGAGTCATTACAGGGTTAACTTTACCGCAAAATTTAATTACAGCTCGGTTAATGACACAACGTTATGTAGCTGCGTTGTTACGCCATAAAGAACGGGAAGTATTTATAGCAGGTCTATGGTATATCACTGGTTTTGAACAAATTCCACAACTAGTAAAAAAGCATAGCCATAGTGATACCACCTATACTTTACGGCGA
>DUBF01000073.1 GCA_012960465.1 Rhodospirillales bacterium
GTTCAGTCTTTGAGGGTAGTTGACGCGTCTATTATGCCAACGCTTGTCTCCGGTAATACTAATGCGCCTGTTATAATGATTGGAGAAAAGGCATCTGATATGATTTTAGAAGATGCTGCGAAAGAATTATAAAAATTAATATTGATTATTGTGTAAAATATGTATCATAAAATTCAGCTGAAACAGGGGATTTAAAATGTTTTTAGATACAGAACAACAGTGGCCGTTAAATGCGTGGTATCATGCTGCCTGGGCTTATGAGATTAAAGATGAAAAGCCTCTCGCGCGGACTTTGCTCAATGAAGAAATTGTTTTATTTAAAGATGCAGAAGGAAAAGTTCATGCGCTCGAGGATCGTTGTTGCCACCGCGCAACACCCTTAAGATTAGGTGACGTCGTTACAGAGGGTTTGCAATGCGGTTATCATGGTTTGATTTTTAATGGGGCGGGTAAGTGTGTAAGAATACCAGGCCAGGAAAAAATTCCACCGTATGCTAAAGTTCGTAGCTTTCCTATAATTGAACGGCAAGAGATTGTCTGGATCTGGATGGGGGATCCCACCTTGGCTGATGAAGCCGAATTAATTGTTGATTTTCCCTGGAACGATGATCACGAGAATTGGCCACATTTTCATGATATGTATGAGGTTGAGTGTAACTATATGTTACTCATCGATAATCTCATGGACCTCACGCATATTCCTTATATACATCGTAACACGATTGGTGGAGGTAATCAGAAAGGGCAGGTTGATGCCTCTATGGATGTAACACCGCGGGATACGGGTGTTCATTATATTCGATGGATGGAAGGAATTGTTCCGCCCCCAACCTATGTTAAGGGTGCCGGTTTTAAGGAAGGTACTCTGGTGGATCGCTGGCAGGAGTTTGAGTATGTAGTTCCCTCAACGGTTGTTCAATGGACTGGGGCCCTTGAAGTGGGCCGAGGAGCAAAAGATAACCGGGAACAGCCAGGTGGCTTTAATATTCGTCTATATCATGGTGTTACACCGAGAACGGAGAATAGTTGTTATTATTTCTGGACGCCGCTGAACGGTTATAAGCCGAGAGATAAAGAAGCAACTAAGTTATTGCATAAAGAAATCGCTTTTACTTTTAACGAAGATATTGAATTTCTCGAGTCTCAACAAGCCTGTATGGCCGCTACTATGGAAAAAGGGTTCGTAGATATTAAGCATGACAGTGCTCGCCTGTTGGCTCGGCGTAGTATCGAGCTTATGATCCGTAAGGAGGCAACAGGTAAATTAGCCGCAGAATGATAAATTTTTGAATGTTGCATAACACAAAACTTTATAACAATTGAACTATCATAAAATTAAATGAGATAAGCAATTCTCCAATAGAATATGAGAAAATTTGAATGTTTTAGGATGCACGTAAGTAACTGTTGATTAGCTTAAAAGATCAAATTACACTAACTTTTTGTATATTATGAAGTTACTAAATAATGGCGGTAATATGGAATTAACAAAACCTCAAAAACGTTTTTTATTTAAACTAATTGGTCTTTTGTTTATAATTTTATTTGTACCTACAAATATGGCTTTTGCGCAAGTTGAGGGCGATAAACCCCCTAAAGAAATTGCAAAGGCAGAAGATCAAAAGGCAATTCCTAGCGAAGACGATGAAGACGACGATGATGATTGTTGATCAAAATGTTTAAATAATAATTTAAAATAGGGAGAACTGATTTATGAAAATTTTTTTAATTTTAACGCTCATGATATTCTTAGTACCTTTGGCAGTCGAAGCCGGTAACGTGGGTATCACGAAAGATTTAATGTCTATTACCGTTCAAACGAAAAAAGGCCCAGTTAAAATAATGCGGAATCAGGATAACAAGGCCGTGATAAATCCTGGTTTTGCTAAAACATCCCGGAAATGCCCTCCATTTTGTATCCAACCACATAACGTTGCTCCCGGAGTAAAAACCGTAGGTGAGTTGGAAGTTATTAAATTTATGGAAAAAGGTGGTCTCATAATTGATGCTCGGACGATTGAGTGGCATGTCAAGGATACAATCCCCGGCTCTAAGAGTATTCCATATACTCAGATTGCTAGTCGTTTAAACGAGATTGGATGTAAGAAAGGCGCAAAATGGAATTGTTCAAACGCTAAGACAGTTCTCTTGTTTTGCAATGGTTTGTGGTGTGGCCAATCACCGACGGCTATTCGCGCTATGCTTCGAGAGGGATATCCTGCTTCAAAGATTCTATACTTTCGTAATGGAATGCAAGGCTGGCAGTCTCTCGGACTTACCGTTGTTGAGGGTGAAATGTAATAATTGGTATCAATTTATTTAATTTGATGCGACTACTATAGGCCTCCTAAAAGGAGGCCTATTATATTGTTTATAGTATAATTGATATAAGATTTATTCTATCTGCAATATCATTATTAAAAACGAAGAAATTTACACTCGATCAGTTTTTAGGTTTGTTTTTTTGTGATTTTCTAATGACGTATTTCTGAAAATGTTCACCGTTTTTATATATTTTTTTTTGAATCCATTCGAACATTGCAATAAAGGTGTATTCGCCAAATGCCCCAGGCATCATAGCCAAGGCGATTTCTTTTCCATTTTTACCCTGCATAGAATCAATATTTTCAGGAAAGAAAACGATAGTTGGTGTAAATAACAAACCCCATTTTCGAACCAGTTCTTTCTCAGTCGTAACTTCTCCATCAAAATCAGTGATTTCTTTAGCACCCCACATATCTACCTGAACTACTTCAAAATGTTTTCTTACGTAGGCATTTATTTTGGGTATAACTAATATTTCTGTTTGAATCTTCCGACAATAAATACATCCTTTTTGCTCGACAAAAACAACTAATCTCTTGCCGTTTGCTTTTGCTGATTGGTAGTCTTCTTGCAAATCAAGAAAGGTTTCTGTCATCCATGAGTGACGATAGATACCGTCATCCCCTTTCACAGGTTGGGAAATTGCGCCTGCAATAGAAAGTGTCGCCGTGGCAAGAATAAAAAATATTGAAACGGAGATAATACACAGTCTTTTAAAATAATATTTATCGAACATTATTATGATCTCCAAGGCTTTTCTTGATTTCTAATCACAGAAATAAAAATAGTAAATAAAAAAACTAATTTTCCATCATTTAGTAGAATATAGACGCTTTATAAAAATTGATAATGGTAGCTGATTGTTTCTGATCAGGTTATATGAATTTACTTTTGTATCCCAGGGTTTGCTCGCTATAATTCATGAGAAATTCGATTAAATCTTTAACCCTGAGTAGGTATTACAAAAATATGTCAGATTATGATTACGACCTAATTACAATTGGTGCGGGTTCGGGTGGTGTGCGCGCCTCCAGATTAGCGGGCGGTTATGGTGCTCGCGTTGCGGTTTGTGAAGAAGATCGGGTAGGTGGTACGTGTGTTCTTCGGGGATGTATCCCCAAGAAGCTACTAATTTATGGAGCACACTATGCAGATTACATGGAAGATGCTGAAAATTACGGTTGGACTTTTGATAGTGTTAAGCATGATTGGAGCAAGTTGATCGAAAATAAAAATACTGAACTCGACCGTTTGAATAGTATTTATCTTAATATTTTAAAGAATAACAATGTTGTTCTAAAAGAAGGGCACGGCGTACTAATTGATGAGCATACAGTTGAAGTTAGTGGTAATCGGATAACAACTGAAAATATACTTATTGCGGTTGGAGGTTGGCCTTCAATGCCAAGCATTCCAGGTATTGAATATGCAATTTCATCAAATGAAGCACTAGAATTGAATGCGTTACCGAAACGGATGGTAATTGTTGGTGGTGGTTATATCGCCGTTGAATTTGCTGGTATTTTTGCAGGACTTGGTGTTGAAGTGACTGAAATAATTAGGGCGGATAATATCCTTCGTGGCTTTGATATTGACATGCGTACCTCGCTCTCTAAAGAAATGGAAAAGCGAGGTATTACGATAAAATCTGATACAGAAGTTCGAAGTATAGAAAAACATGGTGATATTTTTTTCTTGCAGCTGAACGATGGCAAAAGTATGGAAACTGAATGCGCTATGTATGCGACCGGGCGTAAAGCAAATACTAAAGGATTAGGTCTTGAGATCGCAGGAGTTGAGTTAAGCGATAATGGCTCCATAAAAGTTGATAAATATAACCGAACGTCTCAGCCAAATATTTATGCTGTCGGCGATGTGACGGATCGAATCCAATTAACACCAGTAGCAATTCAGGAAGGCCATGCTCTGGCTGATATGCTTTTTAATCAAAACACACGAATGACAGATTATACTAATGTACCGTCGGCTGTGTTTTCAACACCGCCAATAGCAACCGTGGGGCTGACTGAAGACGAAGCGTGTAAAAAATATGGTGAGGTCGATATTTACGATTCGAATTTTAAACCATTAGTACATACAATATCGGGTCGGGATGAGCGCTCGGTCATGAAGCTAATTGTTGATCCGAAGTCTGATATTGTTGTTGGCTGCCATATGATGGGGGCCGATGCGCCTGAAATTATTCAGGGTATTGCAATAGCCATGAAGTGTGGTGCAACTAAATCGCAATTTGATTCCACAACGGGCATTCATCCGTCGTCCGCAGAGGAGTTTGTTACTATGCGATCTAAGCGCAATGGTTAGTACCAAAGTTTAACCGAAGGATGCGTAACTGTTGTACGGGTGACTGATAAATTTTTGTTGATCATTTAATAGCATTGGATTTCTATTTTATAGTTAATATAATTTTCCCTCGAACATGGTTGGTTTCAATTAGATTATGGGCTTCACCTGCAGCGTCCAATGGAAACAATTGAATATCTGGTGCTACGACGGCGCCAAGTTCAAATAGTTCAATTATACGGAGAAGGTGGGATCGGTCGCGGTTTACATTTGGACGTATTATTTTAATGTCATTCCTTGGTGGTTCAGCATGTTTTAGCAAAGGTGCAATGTATGCAATTCTACCTCCAGTTTTTAATACCTTTAAGGAGCGCTGGTGCACTTCTCCACCAATCAAATCAAAAATGACGTCAATATCTGATAGTGTTCCGCTAAAGTCCTGAGTATTATAATCAATGATCTGATCGGCTCCGAGATTGTATAGATAGTCGTGATTTATGGGACTAGCTGTTGTGATAACTATGGCGCCAATGTGGTGGGCGAGTTGAACGGCATAACTACCGACACCTCCAGCACCACCGTGAATTAAAATTTTCTCACCTGCCTTTAAATCGAGGTTATCTTCCACGGCAACTAAGGCAGTCAATCCCGTCAAGGCAATTGCCGCAGCCTCATTATGTGTCAGTTTATTTGGTTTGCGGGCTATTAGATCGGCATCGATTGCGAGCTTCTCAAGGTAGGTACCTTCTCGACCTGCCGGCAGCACCCCAAAAACAGGGTCACCGACTTCAAACTCTGTTACGTTGTTACCGCACGCCTCAATTATCCCAGAAAAATCACGGCCTAATACATAGGGAAAAGTAAAGTTTTCACCTGTCGGGTAGAGGCCTTGGCGCATTTTACTATCAGCGGGGTTGACGCTTGTCGCGTGCACATTAACCAAAACTTCGGCTGAACTTATTATCGGTTCAGGAATTTCAACAAGATTTAGAACGTCTGTATTGCCAAATGAATTAATCTCGATTGCTTTCATTAGATTAGAAGTTTCCTTTTTAACTGGAGTTTAGGGGAATATAGAGGTATAGAAAGCGCCATTATTAAAGCATTATCTATATTAGGACATAATGAGTAAAGACCATGACAAAAAAATGGTCGCCAGCAAATTGGCGCAATAAACCGATATTACAAGTTCCGGAGTATCCTGATCAGGTGCAACTTAAACAAGTTGAGAAAACTCTCTCAGGGTTTCCACCGCTCGTTTTTGCTGGTGAAGCGCGTGCGTTAAAACGTGGCCTTGCAAAAGTTGCGGCTGGTGAAGCCTTTCTATTGCAGGGTGGAGATTGTGCCGAAAGTTTTCAAGAATTCCATCCTGATAATATCAGAGATACGTTTAAAGTTTTGCTACAAATGGCGGTTGTTTTAATCTTTGGTGCTGCCTGTCCTGTAATTAAAGTGGGGCGGCTCGCCGGGCAATTTGCTAAACCGCGTTCAGGGGATACAGAAGAAATTGAAGGAATAGAATTACCAAGCTATCGGGGAGATATTATAAATGGGATCGAGTTTGATGTTGAAAAGCGCGTCCCTGATCCAAATCGGATGATCCAAGCTTATAATCAGTCCGCCTCGACCCTAAATCTTATCCGCGCGTTTGCCCAAGGGGGGTTCGCTGACCTTCATCGCGTGCATCAATGGAATATGGGTTTTGTTGCTAATGATGCGATTGGTGAACGTTATAAGGATATGGCTGAGCGCCTAGACGAAGCATTGAATTTTATGGCGGCGTGTGGACTGACCTCTGAGACGACACCTCAGTTGCAAGAAACAGATTTTTATACTTCGCATGAAGCTCTTTTACTAAGGTATGAAGAGGCAATGACCCGCATCGATTCTCTTACAGGTGACTGGTATGATACATCTGCGCATATGCTTTGGGTGGGGGAACGGACCAGACAATTAGATAGTGCTCATGTTGAATTTTTAAGGGGCATTGCCAATCCGATCGGTGCGAAGGTTGGCCCGACGACGGATCCAGATTATTTAATAAGATTGATTGATTGCCTAAATCCTGAAAATGAACCCGGCCGTTTGACTTTAATCTCTCGTATGGGGGCGGATAAAGTTGAAGAGGCGCTTCCAGCTTTAGTTCGAAAAATAAAAAGCGAAGGTCGCAGTATTGTGTGGTCCTGTGACCCGATGCACGGCAATACTGTCAAAGCAAGTAGTGGCTATAAAACTCGCCATTTCAATGAAATAATTCGAGAAGTTGAAGGTTTTTTTGCCGTTCACAATGCGGAGGGGACCCATCCAGGTGGTGTTCATTTTGAACTTACGGGTCAAGATGTTACGGAATGTGTTGGTGGTGCTCAAGCAATAACCGAAGCTGATCTTTCTAGCCGCTATCATACCCATTGTGACCCACGTTTGAATGCTCGTCAGGCATTAGAGCTTGCTTTTGTATTTGCCGATCGGCTTAAAGAAGATCGTACTAAAAATAATTCTAGTGTTATGAAACAGGTTGTTGCAGGTATTTAGGAATTCTGGATATTTTAAATTAAGTCAACGATCAATCCTAATGGTTAAGGTAATCTTCCTCTTTTACTTTTACATACCGAACGTATAGTTAATCGTAGAATTAGACTATAATTGTCTGATCGGGACTTTATTCGAGGTATTGACTGGTTTAGGGCTCTCCTCTAATGCTAGCGTGACGTCAACAGATTAATTTATGTGATTTGCTCTAATGACTATTAACCTTTCAATTGCGCTTGCGCAGATAAATCCGATCGTTGGTGATGTCGATGGTAACATCGAATTGATTCAAAATGTGCGAGAGGAAGCCAGCGTTGGCGGTGCAGATATTCTAGTAGCTGGTGAATTGACGGTAAGTGGTTACCCGCCAGAAGATTTAGTCCTCAAGCCGGCATTTATGGATTGTATTGAGGAAAAAGTTACCGCTTTGGCCGCTAAAACTGCAGATGGTGGTCCTGCTTTGATAATCGGTACACCCTGGCGGCAAGATGGCAAACTCTTTAACGCAGTGATGTTGTTGGATAAGGGTAAAATTGTCACCATTCGTTATAAGAATCTACTTCCTACGTATGGGGTTTTTGATGAGGATCGCGTCTTTAAGAGGGGCCCTATGCCGGGGCCTATTTCTTTCAAGGGAGTTCGGCTTGGTGTGATGATCTGTGAAGATATGTGGAAACCAGATGTCACCGAGTGTCTTGATGAATCAGGTGCAGAAATTTTGATTGTGATCAATGGGTCGCCTTTTGAAGTAGATAAGCCGGACCAGCGATTAAATTTAGCGGTTGCGCGTGTAACCGAGACTGGTTTGCCGCTAGCATATATAAATTTGGTTGGTGGTCAGGATGAACTGGTATTTGATGGTGGTTCATTTGTTTTAAATGCCGACCGTCAACTCCAAGTGCAGATGCCGGTTTTTGTTGAAGGGCTATTTATCAGTGAATGGATAAAGTCCGATGTAGGGTGGTCCTGTTTAGAAGGTGATATAGATCCAGCCCACGATACCAAAGAACAAATTTTAGCGTCAGTTTATCAAGCGATGGTTCTGGGTCTTAGAGATTACGTAAATAAAAATCAATTTCCGGGGGTTATTTTGGGCCTATCCGGTGGAATTGATTCTGGCCTTTCGGCTGCCGTTGCTGTTGATGCAATCGGTGCTCAAAATGTCCATTGTATAATGATGCCATCCCCATACACCTCAAGAGAAAGTCTGGACGATGCGGCTGAGCAAGCTAAGGTCTTAGGTATTTCATATGATACTGTTCCGATCATTGATGCTATGAAGGTTTTTGAGGATATGCTCGCACCGGTATTTGGTAATATTGAAGCCGATACTACGGAAGAAAATATTCAGGCTCGTGCACGCGGTCTTGTTGTTATGGCGATCTCAAATAAGTTTGGCTTTATGCCGCTGACGACAGGTAATAAGTCAGAGATGTCAGTTGGATATGCAACGCTTTATGGTGATATGTGTGGTGGTTATTCGGTTCTAAAGGACGTTTATAAGACAACAGTATTCTCCGTATCAAATTGGCGTAATAAGAATTTTATTCAGGGATTTTTGGGGCCAAACGGTGGTGCTATTCCTGATCGGATAATAAACAAAAAACCATCAGCAGAGCTTAAACCTGATCAATTTGACGAAGATAGTTTGCCACCTTATGACGTTCTTGATGATATATTAATTAGCTTAATTGAGGGTGAGAGCGCAGTGGATGATATCGTGGCAAAAGGACATGATCCGGAAACAGTACGACTGGTTTGGCACATGCTTGACCGTGCTGAGTATAAACGCCGTCAAGCTCCGCCAGGAGTAAAGATTTCTTCTCGCGCTTTTGGGCGTGATCGTCGTTATCCTATTACAAATGGATTTACTAACTTGATGTGGAGAAATTAAGAAAACTCGATCGTTGGTTGCTTTATTTGAAATTTTTAGGGTGTAGACGCGCTTTTATAGTGCTTCGCCGCGAAGACAACTATGGTTTTTCTTGCTGAAATAGACGCATATTGTTAAATAGGCGGCGAAATTAAAAAGGAAAATTATGGTTCTTCATCTCTATAACACACTAACGCGTGATAAGCAGAAATTTGAACCGATCGATAAGAACTCCGTTGGTATGTATGTCTGTGGGCCCACGGTTTATGATTACGCTCATATTGGTAATGCCCGTCCCGTTATTGTTTTTGATGTATTATTCCGGTTACTAAAAAAAATGTATGGCCAGGAACACGTAACTTATGTTCGTAATATTACGGATGTTGACGATAAGATCATTGCGGCCCACCAAGAGAGTGGTGAAGACATTTCTTCTATAACCTCTAGAACAACGGACGCATTTCATTCTGATATGGCCGCGTTAGGTAATTTAACACCTACGGTTGAGCCTAGAGCTACTGATCATACTCCTCAAATGATTGAGCTTATTCAAAAACTGATTGATGGAGGCCATGCTTATGAAAGTAACGGCCACGTATGTTTTAATGTACCTTCAATGGAAGATTATGGGCGTTTAGCAAGACTCAATCGAGATGAGTTGATTGCAGGAGCGCGTGTTGAAATAGCATCTTATAAAAAAGACGCGTCTGATTTTGTGCTCTGGAAGCCCAGTGAGGCTACTCAACCTGGTTGGGAAAGCCCGTGGGGTCGGGGGCGTCCCGGATGGCATATTGAGTGTTCGGCGATGTCAGCTGAATATCTTGGGGAATCATTCGATATTCATGGGGGCGGTCAAGATTTGATTTTTCCTCACCATGAAAATGAGATTGCCCAAAGCTGCTGCGCGCAAGGTCAGGACACGTTTGCACAAACTTGGATGCATAATGGTTATTTGATGGTCGAAGGCGAGAAAATGTCGAAAAGCCTTGGTAACTTCATCACTGTTAAAGAATTAAGAAATATTCATCACGGTGAAACTATTCGATTTTGTATGTTGATGACACAATATAGGCAGCCGTTAAATTGGACAGAAGATGGATTGTCCCAGGCTAAAACTAATCTTGATAGTTTTTATGGTGCATTAAGAACAACTTCACATATTGAAGCAGCTATAATCCCAGCGCCTGACAATTTTATTGCCGCTCTTTCTGATGATCTCAATACGCCACAAGCAATTGTCGTTCTACATAAACTTTTAAGAGTGCTTAACAAAGCCAAATCAAATGATACCCTGGCGTATGCAAAGAATAATTTGCTTGCGGCTGGTAAATTAATGGGTTTACTTCAGATTGATCCAGAAGATTGGTTTAAATGGTCTCCCGTCTCTCTTGGGGAGGGTGTAAGTGATTCAGATATTGGAATTTTGATCGAGCGTCGCCAAATTGCCCGGGCGAATAAAGATTTTGCCCTTTCAGATAAAATTCGTGACGACTTGTTTGATCAAGGCATAGTCCTCGAAGACAGTGGCAATGGAACAACGTGGAAACGCGCTTAGTTTCTTTCTACCTCGATTTCTTTTCTGCGTTTTAGTAAAGTTAAACTTAATGGGATTGTAAACATCAGACCCAGAACAGCAGATCCAGCAAGGGAAATTTGCAAACTAGTATACTCAGCAGCTGAACCTACGATGAGTGCAGAAACAGCCGATGCTCCTATACCTAGTGAAACATTAAGGCTTATCACACGGGCACGAAATTTGTCGGCGACGGCATGTTGTATCAGTGATTGTGCTGCTATTGATGATGATACCAATAATCCACCGACGAGAGATAGCGCCAGTAACGCAAATATAAATTGATCTATGAGTGAAAAGAAAATTAAGGCTATAGTGGCTCCGATTTGGCATACAAATAAAACTGAAACGAGCCCCCTCGCACGCGCCCGGATTGCAAAAAATGTTGCGAAGGCCATCGAACCAACACCTGATACTGCTGTTAACATAGTCAGACCGTCTTTCCCTTCATTAAAAACGTCGTCTGAGAAACCTGGGAGGAAATCCAGATAGGGTCTTATGAATAAAGAAGCAGAAAGCGATAATAATAAAAGTAAACGGAGGTCAGTATGGCCGTATGCGTATTTGAACCCCGAGATCAGATTATGAATGAGACTTGGGGTTTTGAGATCTGCGGTTCTATTATTTTTCTTTTGAGGCGAAGTTATTCGAGTTAGTACTATCATCATCCACCCAATACAAAATGCATTGGCCGTAAATCCAGCGCCAACCCCTGATATAGTATCCCCTAGAGTTAATAGAACTCCGCCAAGTAACGGGCCAGTAAATCCACTCGAATGAAATGTTGTTGAGTTGAGAGCAACGGCCGCAGCCATGTTTTTTTGGTCAACCAAAAGTGGATAGAGCGATTGTCTAGCTGGAAATTCAAAGGCAAACAGGGTTCCTTGGAGCAGAGCTAGGGAAACGAGGAGGAAGGGTGTCATAAATTCCAACCAGGTTAGTGTTGCAGTAAGGAGAGCTATAAAGGCTGCGAAAGAGCACATTATGATAGCGATGCGTCGATAACCATAACGGTCGGCGACTGCACCGCCAAAGGGCCCCAGAAAAAGAATGGGTAGCATATAACCAGCTGCTAATGCACCTAACCAGGTTGAGGAATTTGTCATTTCCCACATAAGCCAGCCAGCGACAATTTTATAAATCTAAAAACCTTGGGTCGTTACAACTTGTCCATACCAATAGAGACGATAATTACGGTTTGATAAGGCTCGGCTTATGCCGCCAAATATAGAAAATTTGTTTGCTAAGTTGGACATACTATTTATTTAACCTGCCAATTGTCTGAGGTAAAACAAACTGATTGGCAAGGCATTCAAATTTGCTTTAACATTGACCTTAAACTTCTGGAAAGGAGAAGTGCGTCATGAAAGTTGAAGATTATAATTATAGCGTCTGGGTACATGGTAGCGAGAGTTTTGAAGCCTTTGCAACAGATGCTCCGCAAGTAACAAGTCGAGCACCATCTTTCCCTGTGGAAGATCTATCTACAGGAAAATCGATTGCAATGAACGAACTTTGGCGCAAAGGAATTACAATCGTTGAATTTGGTTCTTTCACCTGACCTTATTGTGACATGGCGTCAGAGGCGATGGAAAACCTCGCTAGTCGTTATGCAAGTCAAGCCGTGCGCTCGATATTTATTTATACCCGCGAAGCTCACCCTGGTGAGAATTATCGTCATCATAAGATAATTGATGATAAACGGGCCAATGCTCATGCCTTTAAACAATACTCTAAAATAAACCGTGAAATTTTCCTGGATGATATGATAGGTACGGCACATCGGGCCTACGGTACGCTCCCAAATATGACCTGGATTATGGGTAGAGGCGGTTTTATCCATTATAAATCGTCCTGGACAGGCGTTGATGATGTTGAAGATGCGTTGAAGGGAATAATTGATTTTCAAGAAAATCGGATTAAAAATGAATGGATACCGTTCTATAGCGAGAGATCTTGTTGGAGTAAACGTGATCAGAGTAAATTTCAGGAAGGTTTGGAACGAGCGGGACCTCAAGCGGTTGCTGATTTTGCAGGTTTAGCTGCGGCACGTAAGAGTGAAGTGCCAGATCTTGACGTAGCACCTAAGATCCCTGGTAACTTCTTCGTACCTGAAAAGAGCGATTGAAAACTTTGAGAATGTAAGACCGGACTAATTTTATCTTATGAGTGTGCCAAAATATATAAAAAAAATATTGTTACTAGGCGTCGTGGCTTTTTTATTGGGCGGTCTGTTATTATATACATTTCAATCGGAACAGCCGTTAGGTAATAACTCCGCCACCATGAGCCTAGTGCATCACATTGTGTGGTTGACAGTTCTAGTGGGTTCGATGGTGGTTCATTTTAGAACAAATTTTGGTAAAGCTATAAAATATTCGGCTCTTTGGATAGGTATTGGTTGCGTATTGTTCATTGGTTACAGCTTGAAGGATAATTTTGTAGATTTTGGGGGTAAGCTCAAGGCTGAATTAATTCCACATTCTGGAAGACCAATTGGAAATAAAATTGAGTTTAAGTCCCAGAGGGGCGGCCATTTTGTCGCAGAAGCTTTGGTTGACGGGATGAAAATAAAGTTCCTCATCGACACTGGTGCTAGCGATGTTATTTTAAATCCAAGCGATGCAGTGCGGTTGGGATTTAAGCTTAAACAACTATCCTTTAATAAGATATATAATACGGCAAATGGGGTTGTACGAGGCGCTTCTGTGAAACTTGGTAGGATTAAGATAGGGCCAATTGAAATTACTAATGTTCGAGCTTCGGTGAATGGTGCGGACATGGCTACTTCTTTGTTGGGAATGAGTTTTCTGTCTCGTATGGGTGGGTATGAGATCATTGGTGATAGATTAACCTTAACAAAATAAAGTGTATTGATGTCTGATCCAATTCTAAAAGCTATCGAAGTTTTAAATGAAGCATTAAAACGTGACCCCCTAGCAATAACGCAATTGGTAAATCTACGGGTTGATTGCAATACTCAACTTGTTAATCACCCGACTATTCAATCTTCGGTCTACCATGGTGTTTCTAAGGTTGGCTTGTTAGGGCTTGTTAATGGCATAGTTGGAAATTCTCCATCCGGTGTCATTGGAGCGGAAGGTTCAATTGAGCGTGACACAGGTCAGTTTACTGTCATTAGACAATTTGTTGATCTACGAAATGATAAGACAGATATAATAGTATAATTGGCAAATTTTTTTAAGTTGATTACAGAAGATTTACTAAACTGTATGGAATTATTGTGAAATAATATTTGTATTGTACATATAGATGGATCAAAAAATTTATCTCACGACTTAAATACAATTTTTAAAATTATTTTCGCTGGTAAGGCAATTATTAATTTTAAACCGCAGAATCTTATAGATTTTTTATCCACTTGATAATTATGGCGGAATTATTTTCTCCAGTTTAGTTTAATAGAATGCTAATCAATATACTTCACTATAGATTTTTGCTTGATCTCAGGCTGAAATACTTGAGATTATGTGCAGTATTATGCATTTCTGATGTTTCCAAATTTTATGAAAAGCATTATAAAAGTTTAAGTGACCCAGAATCTAGAGATCTAAAGTAAATGAACGATAACAGGGTTTATCTCTTTGATAGTACACTCCGTGACGGTGCTCAGACGCAAGGCGTTGATTTTAATGTCGCGGATAAAACAGCTATTGCTCAAGACCTTGATTCTCTTGGCATAGATTATATTGAAGGCGGGTGGCCAGGAGCTAATCCAACGGATGATGCCTTTTTTGCTAATCTTCCAAAATTAAAACATGCAAAATTTGCAGCATTTGGTATGACACGACGTCCAGGCCGTAGCACTGATAATGACCCTGGGCTAAGTGCTATCCTGGATACGAAAACTCCCTGCGCATGCATTTTTGGTAAGACCTGGGATTTTCACGTAAAAGTTGCGCTCGAAATTGATATGGATGAGAACGTTGCAATGATCGCTGATTCAATTGCCCATGTTAAAGAAAAAGCAGGTGAAGCGCTTTTCGATGCGGAGCATTTTTTCGACGGTTATAAAGCGAATCCAGAATACGCTCTAAAATGCATTACGTCTGCTTATAAAGCAGGTGCACGCTGGATTGTTCTTTGTGATACCAATGGTGGTACCCTGCCTGATGAAATTGAGCAGATTATTGCTGAGGTAATCAAGCATGTACCTGGAGATCACCTAGGTATTCACTGCCATGATGACACGGGTAATGCTGTTGCAAATTCATTAGCTGCCGTGAGGGCCGGGGTGCGTCAAATACAGGGAACACTAAATGGTCTAGGTGAGCGGTGTGGTAATGCCAATCTTATTTCTATTATTCCATCATTAATATTAAAAATGGGTTTTGAGACCGGCATATCCAAAAAAAATCTTGCTAAGCTTACCCAAGCATCTCACGCATTAGACGAACGTCTGAACCGCGCCCCAAATCGTGGAGCACCATATGTAGGCGAATCCGCATTTGCTCATAAAGGTGGGGTTCATGTCTCGGCTGTTGAGAAGGATCCAAAATGTTATGAGCATATTGAGCCCGAGGTTGTTGGAAATTCTCGTCGTATTGTAGTTTCAGACCAATCTGGAAAATCAAATATCCTAGCAATGTTTAGGAATATTGGTTTGGAAGTTGATGGTAAAGATCCAAAGGTTACGCGCCTTGTTGAGCAGGTAAAAGAGTTGGAGTTCGCGGGATACGCCTATGACGGTGCTGAAGCGAGTTTTGAATTACTAGCGCGGCGCGCCCTGCAAACTGTACCTGAATATTTTAGTCTGAGTAGTTTTCGAGTAATTGATGAGCGGCGATGGAATGCAAGGGGTGAGTTGGTCACTTTATCAGAGGCCACAATTAAGGCAAATGTAAACGGGCAACAATTTATGACGGTTAGTGAAGGTAATGGCCCAGTCAACGCTCTGGATAGTGCCCTCCGTGACGTATTGTTGCCTATTTACCCTGAAGTTGAAGATATTAAGTTGGTTGATTACAAAGTACGGATACTAACGCCGTCAGATGCAACTGGAGCGGTTACGCGAGTGATGATTGAGAGTTCGGATGCCAAGAGCGCACGTTGGTCAACGGTTGGCGTTTCATCAAATATCATTGATGCATCCTATGCTGCGTTACGGGACGCAATTGTCTATAAGCTTTATCGTGATGCAGCTAAACCGGGTGGCACACTTAATGTCTAAGTTCTAAAATTCGATGGCAGGAACCAACCGGCGACGAATGCAATCTAAGTCTACCGCTATTGCGGCAGCAGGGGCCTTGCCGGTAATTATTCTTATTGATCCTCAATTGGGCGAAAACATTGGTATGGTTGCTAGAGCTATGCTGAATTGTGGACTAACAGATCTAAGATTAGTGCGGCCCAGAGACGATTGGCCAAACCCACGAGCAGTAAGTTCAGCTTCAGGGGCTGATCTCGTCCTCGAAAATACGAAAGTATTCGAAAGTACTAGTGATGCAATTGCTGATCTAAATCTTATTTATGCAACGACGGCTCGTGACCGGGATATGACGAAAGAAATAGTGACACCAGAAATTGCTGCCAAGGAAATAAGAGCTGCCGGCAGTGAACAGTGTGGAATTTTATTTGGCCGAGAAGCCAAGGGTATGAAGAATGAAGACATCGTACTTGCTAATAAAATTGTGATAACCCCATTAAATCCTGGATTTACATCGCTTAATCTTTCTCAGGCTGTTCTGTTATTAGCTTATGAGTGGTATAAGCTTGCTGATGATACGCCAACTATTGAGCTTCGTATGAAAGATACCCGACTTGCGACCAATGAGGAAATGTTAATGTTATTTGAACATCTTGAAAGAGAATTAGATAACCATGGATTTTTACGAGTGAAAGAAAAACGGCCGGTAATGGTACAAAATATTCGCAATGTATTTCAACGTGCTAATATGACAGAACAAGAAGTACGAACGTTCCGCGGTGTGGTAAAAAGTTTAACGCAATTCCCTGGGGAAAAAATTGACACAAAATGATAGCAGATTTTAACGAACGAGATCTACGCCTTGACGGGCAAGTTCATCTGCGCGCTCGTTCTCTGCGTGCCCTGCGTGTCCTTTGACCCACCGCCAGGTAATTTGGTGTTTTTGATTTAAGGCGTCTAGTTCTCGCCATAGATCGTGATTGGTACGTAAGCCACCGCCCTTAACTTTATAGTTTTTAATTTTCCAACCCTCTAGCCATTCTGTCATACCCTTTTGGACGTATGTGCTATCGGTATAGACTATTACAATTGAGGGCTTTGTTAATTCCTTCAAGCCATTGATAACCGCAAGTGCTTCCATACGATTGTTGGTAGTGTTTTCTTCGCCACCATAAAGTTCCTTGTCGTTATCCCGCCAGCGCAATATGGCGCCCCAACCTCCGGGTCCTGGATTGCCACTGCAGGCACCATCGGTAAAAAGCTCAACAGAGTTTTCCATATTGTTTTCCATATTGGCTTCTAACCTAACCAGAAACCTCTGCAAAGTACTAATTATTGGAAATTAGATTATTTAGTTTAAAGGAGGAATATATTGGTAATTAGACCGTTAATGTAAGAGGAGTATTTTTGATATTGAAGTTCACTGCTATATCATCTCGGCTGCGTAAATGACTTATTATGGGGTTAAAGACCTTTATTAGATAAACAGTGTCTTGTGGCTCTTGGTCTACTCTATTAAAGTTTTGAGAAATTAGTCTAACTTTCAGTTAAAAAGGATATTTTGTCATGACGGAACCTGTTATTGCCCAAAAATCTCCCTATAAAGTTGAGCTGGACGAAGGCCAGAAATATGCGTTTTGCACTTGCGGTCTGAGTGAGAAACAACCTTATTGTAATGGTGCGCACAAGGGGGCTGGTGAATTTAAACCAAATATCTTCATCGCTGAGAAAAGTGGGACTGTATTCCTGTGTGGTTGCAAAAGGACTAGAGATACACCTTACTGCGATGGCACACATAATTCCCTCTAACTTAGGCGGTTTAAAAATCTTTCATTAATTAGATAAGGGCGAAGATTAATAATGGCTAGTTTAATCTCTAAGAAATTTTTTTGTTCTAAGTTTAAGAATATTTTTAAAATAGCCATTTTTTGTTTTACAGCTTTGACTGTGGCGGGCTGTGAGGCAGCTAAGGATCTTAATCCTTGGGAAAGCTATCCTGTTCCACCATGCCCTAAAATTCAATTGCTTAAAGATACCGATGTGATCACAGTTTTTCGGTCCGGGGTAGGTCGCGATATTACCGATATTCGTTATGAAGCTGAGGTTAATGGTTTTACAGGCAATTGCGAATACATTGGCAAGAAGGGTTTATACTCTAAGGTTAAATTAGTTATTAAAGTTGAATTTGAAATTACCCGTGGGCCAGCCGCTCAAAGCCGCCTAATAAATTTTTCTTATTTTGTTGCAATTCCCGAGTTTTATCCCAAGCCATCCGGTCGACAAAATTTTGTCGTCAAAGTAAAATTTCCAGAAAATAGGAATACAATCCGTATTGTTGATGAAGAGGTCGAGATTTCAATCCCACTTAACGGATCACGTAAGGGCCCAGGATCAGAGATTTATATCGGTTTCCAATTAACACCGGACCAACTCAAACTTAATCGTCAAAATCGACAAACACCCAGGATTAAATAGTAATGAAATAAGTGTATTAATCTTTGTAGCGAAAATGTTGAATTCTATTCATTTTGATTTGACTTTAAAGTTAAATGGATCGAGCAAAAGGAGGTAACTATATGACAGATTTAAAATATACCGATGAACATGAATGGATATCTATGGAGGGTAGTATTGGTACTGTTGGAATATCAGACTATGCACAAATTCAGCTCGGAGATGTTGTATTTGTGGAGGTGCCAGAAATAGGATCAAACTATAAAAAGGGTGATGAAGTTGCGATTGTTGAATCTGTTAAGGCAGCTTCCGAAGTTTACGCGCCCGTTGATGGTGAAATTGTTGCGGCGAATAAGGCGTTGGAAGAAGACCCCTCGATTGTTAATTCAGATGCCGAAGCCCAGGGTTGGTTTTATAAAATTAAAGTTAGTAATGTATCCGATCTTAATCAGTTGATGGATGGGACAGCATATAAGCTGTTTGTACAAGAGCTCGACTAGTAGGGTGTTTTGGTGTAGAGCAGATTTTCTTGGAATGCTATATTGTTTTTATTAAGTGAGATCAACGAGCAATTTGAGTTCGTTTAAACACGCTTTGCGGTCCGCCACGCAGCCGTTCATTAGCCACCACTCCTCCACTTGATTTAATAGCCGGGAAATTCTACGGCCCGGTGGTATACCGAGGTCAACGACGTCTTGACCTTTGATGGGTAAACTCGGTCCTTGTCCTATTTGTTTGGTAGCAGTAGAAATAATATGAAACCAACCATCTTCTGCTTCTGATATATTGCCCGACGGTGAGATCAGCATGTCTGCCCAGTTGAGTAATGCTAAATCAATAACCGTAGTGTTTCCCCGTCTAAAAATAGCCCTCTGCAAATCGTTATGGCTCATATCCCAACATATATCACTAGTTCGTTTTTTCATGTTGGTTAATCGTTTATTTTCTATTTTTGATAGTTTTAAAGCGTTTGTGACTTCAGCGATGCCACTAACATCGGTTTCGATTAAGGCAGCCAATCTTCTAAGAGGGTCTGGAATAATGGTCTTGATTTGTAATTTATTAGCCTCGAGCCGGGCAAGCTCTCGTACTCTGTCAGGAAATGTAACATGTGGTAAAATAACACCTAAGACACCTTCTTCGTACATCATAGACATGATATTCTTTTCCATCTTAGAGGAAAGAATTTTAAAGAGCTCAGACCGAATTCTTTCGGCCGATAAATCAGTAAGTTTTTCAACTTGATCAATGCAAGCATCAAGTTCCTTTTGATCGCCGATATTTAAACTTAGAGTTGCGATGAGCCTGAAATAACGAAGAATACGGAGATAGTCTTCGTTTATGCGATCGGGCGCGTGGCCGACAAACCGGATAATTTTCGTATCTAGGTCTTGTCTACCGTTGAAATAATCGAAAATTGTCCCTTCTAGATCTACGCTTATTGCATTGATAGTAAAGTCACGGCGGGCAGCATCTTGTTCCCAGTCTTCCGTAAATTGCACTACCGCGTGGCGACCATCGGTTTGTATATCTCGTCTGAGTGTCGTGATTTCGAAGTTTTTATGATTGATTACCGCCATTATCGTGCCGTGTTTTAAACCAATTGGGATGGCTTTGATACCGGCATCATTTAGAAGTGAAATAATCTTTTGGGGTAATTCTTGAGTTGCAATATCAAGATCTTGAATCGGTTTTCTTAAAAGATGATTTCGAACGCAACCTCCGACAAATCTTGCTTCTTTCCCATTTTTTGTGATTGCTGATAGAATTGCTTTTATTTCTGGGTTATTCATCCATGGTTTAATATTTATTTTGTTTTTAGAGGCGGACATCTATCAATCTATTCTACTTGAAACGTCCAGGCACAATATTGCCATTTTCTATTTTAGGCGACTGATAATGGCCATCTATGTCGTCGCCTAATGTCGAAAGGTAAATTAGAGAACCGGCAGTAAATATAAATCCTGCTATTATAACCCAGAACCAATGACCGTCTTCCCAACTGGGTAAGCCTTTGCCTTTACGTTTAGCGTCAATTTTTGCCCAAAGTGCATAAAGTATTACAGGCAAGAACAGAGGGAGAAAAGTATGGAGAAATATGCGCATGATTTGTGTTTCCTAAGCCTTCAGCAGTCGCTGTGACAAGTTTCGGAGCATTCCCGCAGTTGCTCCCCAGATGAAGTAGTTTTGCCAAGTTATGGCAAAATGGTGATGCATTTTGCCATTAAATTCTCGGGCATAACGCGTAAAGTTTTTAGGTGTAATTAGGAAATCAAGTGGTGCTTCAAATATTTCTGCAACTTCGTTTTCTTGCCTAATTAGCTTAAATGGCGGCTTGATTATGCCAATAATTGGGCTGACTAGGTAACCAGTACCAACAATATATTGATCCAGTTCCCCAACAATATCAACATGACTTGGGTGCAGTCCGACCTCCTCTTCAGTCTCGCGCAAAGCTGTATGTTGAACGTCGCGATCAGTATCATCAACGCGCCCACCAGGAAAACTGATTTGTCCAGCATGATTTTTAAGGTGCTCGGTACGTTTTGTTAGTAATACTCGTAAACCATCATCTCGTAATATAATTGGTACGAGAACGGCGGCGCGCGTTAAGGCGTTTTTATTGCTTGCTTGAGCGTATTGATCTTGGGCAGCACGATTTTTGGGATTTGCGTCTTCATTAGAACGTAGCCCAACATTAACCTGGCTTGCATTAAGACGTGCAATCAAGTTTTCTGCACTTAGTTTTGTTGCGTTAGGTTTCCTATTTGAAAGAATTGTCCGCTACTCCATACTCCAAAAACTTGTTCTTTAATTATATCTTTTCCTCGAGCTATTTCCACTGTCATTTCAGCACCCAGATCAACCATTTGGTAGAAGACTGCGCGTGTCAGCCGTGCTTCTAAACCATCTCTGACCATAATATAGGGTGATGGTTCTTCCGTAATTGGATCTGTCTCTATGCGGATCGAGTGGGTATGACCGGCTATGATAATTTCGTCAATATTAGTTCTAAATGTTAGTGTTTGATTTTCATCCATGCCCTGCACGCTCAGTTCAACAGCCTGAAAAGGAACGTCCTCAACGATTATTTCTCCCTTTTCTGCCGGTGTAGTAAGCCAATACCTGCCGTTCTTATCTAAACTTAAGACGGATGCAAATAATTTAACTAGTTCTTTTCGCCCAATGGGTGATCCGTGGTAAAACCACAAGCCTGCTGAGTCAATTCGGATATCTAGATTACCACATAGAGTTTGGCCTTCGGCTAATTCAATGTCATCAGAGCTTTTGGGTGTAACTGATGCGTCTGTTGTGTTAGGTGTTGAGGATAGAATATTGGAGAGAGAATTGATGCCAGTTATTTTTTGTTTCACAATTAAGCCTTATCCGTGATGTAGAAATAGTCCAAAATTTGTTAAAACTATATTCAGTGGGTTTAAGGTTAAAAGAACCCTATTGGATTAAAAAGATATACTATGGCCAAGCGGCTATCGGAGGCAGAGACATTAAGATGGCTTCGGTATTGCCGTTAGTCATGAGACCAAATTTAGTGCCACGGTCATGGATTAAATTAAATTCGACGTAGCGACCACGTTTGATAAGCTGAACATATTTGTCTTCATCGCTCCATTCCTCATTCATACGGCGGTTGACTATATCTGAATATGCGTTTTTAAAAGATATTCCGACATCACGTGTAAAAGCCAAGTCTGCCTCCCAGTTTTTTGTATCTAAGTTATCATAGAAAATCCCCCCTACACCCCGAGTTTCATTACGGTGAGGCAGGTAGAAATATTCATCGCACCATTTTGTAAATTTTGGGTAGTATTCTTTATTATGGGCATCGCAAGCTAATTTTAAAGCTTTGTGAAATTCTCTCGTATCTTGCTCGATTGGGAATATTGGCGTGAGGTCCCCTCCGCCGCCAAACCATTGCTTTGTGGTAACAATCATACGAGAGTTCATGTGCGCGATCGGTACGTGTGGTGACCGGGGGTGGGCTACTAAAGAGATACCAGAGGCCCAGAAACGAGGATCTTCCTTGGCACCTGGAACGGAGGCTCTGAATTGCTCTGAAAACTCACCAAAGACTGTAGATACATTTACTCCGACTTTTTCAAATACACGTCCATTCATAATTGACGTGACGCCACCACCGCCCTCTTCAAGACCTTCCGGACGCTCCCAGTTTTTACGCTTAAAACGGCCTGGCGATATTGCCATGATTTCATCTCCGCCCTTGACCGTGTCTTCAATAGTTTCAAAAACGCTGCAAATTTCATCTCGCAATTTTTCAAACCAGGCACGGGCTATTTTTCTCTGGTCTTCAATTAACTTCATTAATTTAGCTTTCTATTTTGGATATGAATCGGTTTGGCGTAATGCTTCTCCCAGAACAATTGCGGCAGAACTTGCAATATTCAAGCTTCGGGTTTCAGGTGCTATTGGTATAATTATACGTGCATCTGCGGCCATGTGTACAGCTTTTGGAACGCCAGCACTTTCTCGACCTAATAAGAGCACATCATTTGAATTGAAATTGAAATTAGTATGGCTAATGTTGCCTTTAGTAGTGAGTAGAATGATCCGCACTTTTTCATTTGCTTGTTGTTCTTCATAAAATCTTTTCCAAGAAGCGTGTAGTTTGAGGTTCACTTTATCGATATAATCCATTCCAGATCGCTTTAAACGACGGTTGCTAAAAACAAATCCACAGGGCTCTATAATATCAACACTAATACTAAAGCACGAAGCGAGACGCAGTATCGCGCCAGTATTTTGTGGAATATCGGGTTCATATAAAGCTACACGCATAGAAATAAGTCCTTTGTTAAATAGTGATGATTTTTTGCATCCGAGACTTACTTAAGATTCTTTTAAAGACAATGGATTTCCCTTTTCTAAAGTACTATTCTGCATTATACATTGGCGCATTCAATGGTGTAGAAACTAAAAATTAAAGATTTCCTAATGTATGAAATTTGAAGTTTCTGAGAACGAGCGAATATTTGCAAAGTTCTGTTACAAAAGAGGAAATAAGTATGGCTGAAACAGATTCAATCCAAGAAGAAACAGAGCATGAAGGGACAGATGATTCCAAGCGCGACTTTTTGCTATACTCAACAGTTGCTGTAGGCGCTGTAGGCACTACATCTGCGGCTTGGCCTTTTATTTATAGTATGAACCCATCGAAAGATGTTTTAGCACTTGCCTCAACGGAATTAGATCTTAGTTCTATAGAGGAAGGACAAAGCATAACGGCTATTTGGCGAGGGAAGCCAGTTTTCGTTCGAAAAAGAACAGCAAAAGAAATTGAATCGGTCAAAATGACGAAATTAGGCGATTTAAAGGACCCTCAGTCTGATACTGATAGGGTTCAGAAAGCGGAGTGGCTGGTTTTAATTGGAATTTGTACACACCTTGGTTGTATTCCGTCAGGGCAAAAGGGCGGCGATGTTAAGGGCGACTTTAACGGTTGGTTTTGTCCGTGTCATGGGTCGCATTATGATATTTCTGGACGTATTCGCAAGGGTCCGGCGCCAAAGAATTTAGAGGTTCCACCGTACAAATTTACGAGTGCGACAAACATTGTTATAGGTTAGGGAATTAAAGTATGAGCACACCAACCTGGAAAAATCCAATCATAAAATGGATCGATCATCGTCTGCCTGTTTTTACTTTTATTGATCACTCGGTAGTTACGTACCCCACACCACGTAATTTAAATTATTTTTGGAATTTTGGGTCACTTGCCGGTTTGGTGCTTGTAATTATGATCGCGTCCGGTGTAATCCTCGCGATGAATTATACGGCTAATACGTCAATGGCATTTGACTCGGTTGAGCGTATAATGCGCGATGTCAATTACGGTTGGTTAATTCGCTATATTCATATGAATGGTGGATCAATGTTTTTCATTGTTGTCTACATTCATATTTTCCGCGGTATGTACTATGGTTCTTATAAAGAACCCCGAGAATTATTATGGATAATTGGTATCTTTATCTTTCTTGCTATGATGGCTACAGCGTTTTTGGGTTATGTGCTACCGTGGGGACAAATGAGTTTTTGGGGTGCGACTGTCATCACAAATTTGTTTTCGGTTATTCCTTTTTTTGGTGAGACGATAGTACAGTGGCTATGGAGTGGTTTTTCGGTTGATAATCCAACTTTAAACAAGTTTTTCTCCCTTCATTACCTGTTGCCATTTATAATTTTTGGGCTAGTCTTCCTTCATCTTTGGGCTCTCCATACACATAAGTCTAACAACCCTCTGGGTATTGACATTAAGGGCGACCAGGATGAAATCCCATTTCATCCCTATTATACTGCTAAAGATGCTTTAGGCGTTGGTGTGTTCTTATTATTTTTTCTGGGATTTGTCTTTTTTGCACCTAATTTTTTTGGTGAGCCAGATAATTATATAGAAGCAAACCCATTGGTAACACCACCTCATATAGTTCCAGAATGGTACTTTTTGCCTTATTACGCCATTCTGCGCGCTGTTCCTGATAATTTTGTAGATGTTTGGGGGCTTTTACCAGTAATTATACCCGCAAAGACAGCTGGTGTGATTGCTATGTTTTCCTCAATACTTTTGCTGATTTTACTACCATGGCTAGATACTTCTAAAGTCCGTAGCGCAAATTTTCGCCCCACTTACTTTTGGCTCTTTTGGATATTTGTCATCGATACAGTTATCTTGGGTTTTGTCGGCGCCAAACCAGCCGAAGGAACATGGTTGCTGGTTGGACGTTTAGCTACATTATACTACTTTGTTCATTTGGTGGTGCTGGTTCCATTAGTGGGTCGTTTTGAGAAAACAAAACCGTTGCCAGATAGCATAAGCGCCGCTGTTATCCTGAGTGGAACTGATATTAAGGAGAGCAGCTAATGGTTACGATGACTAGTAAAAAAGTCCTTCTAGCAGCATTTTTAATAATTTTTTCTTCTTCTGTAAATGCAACTTTCGTAGAGGCATCTAGTGGTGCCGCTCATCCTGAGGAGCAATCTTGGACTACAAACGGTCTATTTGGATTTTTTGACCGTAAACAGTTAAAACGTGGCTGGCAGGTTTATAATGAGGTCTGCGCTTCTTGTCATAGTGTACGGTTAATTTACTATAGAAATTTATCTGAAATTGGTTTTTCTTCGGACGAAATCAAAAAAATAATCGCTGACGTTGAAGTGCCGGCTGGCCCAAACGAGGACGGTGAAACACATGCGGATGGTGAACTTCTTATGCGTCCAGCAAAACCTTTTGATAAAATTATCTCGCCTTACCCAAATGATCTTGCTGCACGTGCTGCCAATGCAGGCGCGTTGCCTCCAGATTTAAGTTTAATGACTAAAGCACGTAAAAATGGTGCAAATTACCTCCATGCACTTTTGACCGGCTTTAAAGATGCGCCGGCTAATTTTGAGGTTTCGGAAGACATGAATTATAATCCATACTTTCCAGGTTTCCAAATTGCGATGGTGGCTCCTTTAAGTGATGAAGGGGTGGAATATAGTGATGGTACAAAAGCTACTGTCGAACAAATGTCTAAGGACGTTACGGCGTTTTTAATATGGACTGCGGAACCAGAGCTTGAGGAGCGGAAACGGCTTGGGCTCAAAGTAATGTTGTTTCTATTAGTTTTTAGTGCCATGCTTTTTGCGGTTAAACGCCAAGTTTGGGCAAAATTGCATTAGAAAATTGCTTTTGAACGAGAGGCGTTTAGATAGTTTGATTTATCTGAGTGCTTTTTTTTTACGTAATTAGGAGACCATAAAATGAAAAATCTAATTATGAGTATTTTGCCATTTGTAACTATTTTTGCGGTTATAGGTAATTTACAAGCCACGGGTAAGCCTAAGGTTCATTTTAAAACGACCATGGGTGATTTTACTGTTGAGTTGGAGCCTGATAAGGCGCCGCAAACTGTTGCGAATTTTTTACAATACGTTCGTGAAGGCCATTACGACGGGTTAATTTTCCATCGGGTGATAAAAGCTTTTATGGTTCAAGGCGGTGGATTTGATAAGAATTATAATAAAACGGCGACACGAGAGCCAATCGAAAATGAAGCAGATAAGGGGATTCCTAATGAACGAGGCACGATCGCGATGGCGAGAACAAATGATCCACATTCGGCAACAAATCAATTTTTCATAAATGTGAAGTTTAACGGGTTTTTGAACCATCGGTCAAAATCACAGCAGGGTTGGGGGTATACAGCGTTTGGTCGCGTGATCGATGGAATGAGTATTGTTGGCCGTATTTCCATGATGAAAACAGGGTCTGGAGGACCGTTTCCAAGTGATGTGCCTGTTGAGCAGGTGATTATTGAGAAAGCGAAGATTATATCAGATTAAAGGAGATCAAAAATGTCTGCGGACCCTATCATTGGTATTATTGGCGGAAGCGGTCTCTATGATATCGATGGATTAGCCCACATACGATGGGAGCGGGTTGAAAGTCCGTTTGGTCAAACGTCTGATGAGTTTCTTTTTGGTCAGTTAGATGGCCAACAATTGGTGTTTTTGCCGCGTCATGGTCGCGGACATAAAATTCCTCCCTCTGAATTAAACTATAGAGCCAATATTGATGCTCTTAAACGCGCAGGTGTCACCGAGATTATTTCTTTATCTGCCTGTGGTTCCTTCAAAGAAGAATTGGATCCTGGCACCTTCGTTATCGTTGATCAATTTATCGATCGAACTTTTGCACGCCGGAAAAGCTTTTTTGGAACCGGGATGGTTGCGCACGTGGGTTTTGGCCATCCTGTCTGTTCACGGCTTGGCAATGTATTGGAGGAGGGCGCAAGGGATCTCGGTATTAAGACCGTGAGAGGCGGCACTTACCTGGCTATGGAAGGCCCGCAGTTTTCGACACGAGCGGAATCTTTGCTTTATAAGGATTGGGGCTGTGATGTGATTGGTATGACTAATATGCCTGAAGCAAAGCTCGCCCGTGAAGCTGAGATGTGCTATGCGACAGTTGCGATGGTGACGGATTTTGATTGCTGGCATCCAGACCATGAACACGTGACGGTTGATGCAATTATTAAAGTACTTCTTGGTAATGCCGATAATGCAACCTCTTTGGTCAAAGAAGTTGCGCCCAAACTCTCGGGCCGTAGCAAGGAATGCTCAGACGGCTGTCATCATGCGCTCGACAATGCGTTAATCACCGCGCCAGATGCCCGCGACCCGGATGTGCTGGCCAAGCTCGATGCAGTTGCCGGGCGGGTGCTTAACACTTGAAAGTAAATGGCACCCCCACCCGCACGATCTGGCTTGCCGACGATGGCCGCTCGGTCGAAATCATCGACCAGACCAAGCTGCCTTTCGAGTTCCGCGTTGTCGGCC
>DUBF01000074.1:0-16647 GCA_012960465.1 Rhodospirillales bacterium
AAAGACGTTCTGGACGGTGTCGAAACTACCTTGCGTAGCGAATTCATGGGTAATGCAGCCGCCAGCTCTCGTCGTCCAGATGGTCACGAAAAACTGGCCAGTATTTTCAACAATTTTGATGGTACAACAGAAGAAAGATTTATGGCTGCTTTGGAAAAACGCAGCGAGACAAGTGCTGAAAAGATAAAGGGATTGATGTTCACCTTTGATGATCTTGTCAACGTTGATCCAACAGGTATACAAGTATTGTTGCGCCAGGTAGATAAAGATCAGCTGGCATTAGCTATGAAAGGTTCCTCCGAGGAGCTCCAGGGGCTCTTTTTCAAGAATATGTCCGAACGGGCCGGCAAGATGATGAGTGAAGATATGGATGCTATGGGACCGGTGCGTTTAAAGGATGTTAATGAGGCACAGGCGACCATCGTCGCCACTGCTAGAAAGCTTGGGGAAGAGGGCGAGATTGTAATTGGTGGTGGTGGAGACGAGCTTATATTCTAACTTGCTAAATAGCGATTACTAATACTAAAGCGGAGAAAACCCAAAAGAATGCGCAATAACGAAAAATTTATGTTTGATACAATTTTCGATGAACTAGAGCCAATCTTGCCCGAAGTCGCAGAAGAAGATCAGCTGGCAGCCTCGGAAAATGAAGAACAACGAGAACCCGAAACAGAGGAAACACCTCTAAGGACATATAATGAAGCAGACATCGCAGCTGCACGTCAGGAAGGGTTTGACGATGGTAAAAAACAGGGCACGAGCGAGGCATTAACGGGAATTGAAAAAACCTTAATTGATACGCTTACCGCCATTACAAAAAATTTATCCAATTTTCAATCTGAGCAAAAACAGGCTAATCAGGAAATAACGGACCATGCTACAACTCTCGCGTTAACAATCGTGCGCAAATTCTTTCCAAAACTCAATGAGCAAACGGCCTTAGACGAAATAAACTCAGTAACAGTAAAAGTACTAAGCCGTCTAATTGGTGAACCGCTAATAACAATTAAGGTTAATCCTTCGATAAGTAATGACTTATCAGAAAAATTAAAACACGAGTTTAACGAAAATGATCCCAGTAGAAGCCTATCCGTAATAGCCGATGAAAACGTTGATGAAGGTGACTGTAAGATTGAGTGGTCTAACGGCGCTGCGGAGCGGAACCTTGACACGCTAATGCATGAAATTGACGATATAATTATGAAAAATTCTACAAAAGAAATAGGATCATTAACACCCACTGCAGAGAAAAATGAAACCGTGTCAAATAATTCTATAAATGATGAAAAAAATAACAACTTTTCTGAAAAATGACTAGAAAATTCAATTCAATTAAGATATTTGAACAAATTGTTAATCATGCAGAATTAAACTTGGATGATGATTTTAATATAAAATAATTTTAAGATAAAACATCAATGAGAACTCAACAGATTAAATCTAAGTTTTAATACAGAGATAATTAAACATAGAAATAATAAATTTTAATAGAGACACACAAATTAGGAGCTTGTAATGGGTGATCAGGATCTAGAGTTATCAGAACTTGAAGAAGAAACCCAAACCGAAGACGATAGTCTTGGTGACAGTGGCGATGAGATTATTGAACCGAATGTTCCCGATGTTCCGCGTAGCGCTAAAGATCTGGAAGCAGTCTATGATATACCGGTTCAAGTCTCTGCTGTGTTGGGAAAATCTACAATGGAAGTGGCACGCCTGCTGCGCCTAGGTAAAGGTGCTGTTATCGAACTTGACCGAAAAGTCGGTGAGGCAATAGACATATACGTAAACAATCGTCTTGTAGCACGGGGCGAAGTTGTCGTTCTTGATGATCGTCTCGGCATAACAATGACAGAAATCATTAAAACAGGAAATACTAAGGCAAATTAATGGCTGATGACGGTTCAATACAAATAATTCCAGTCCGAAAATCGGTGGACTTTGCGACTATTGTGGGTGTTAT
Organism: Rhodospirillales bacterium; assembly: GCA_012960465.1. Taxonomy (GTDB): domain Bacteria; phylum Pseudomonadota; class Alphaproteobacteria; order Rhodospirillales; family UBA2165; genus TMED23. The sequence goes on from DUBF01000074.1 coordinate 1,964, forward strand.
AGCAGCTTTTATGCTGGTGGGGACGGCTGTTTACTTGGGTGGATCTCCAGGTACTTTTTTCAATTTGCCAGCCCTATTAATCGTTTTGGGTGGGACTTTTGCGATTACAACTGTTTGCTTTTCATTTACTGAAATGTTGCGGGCCATAAAGACAGTTAGTAAGACGCTCCTTCATTCGACCCGCAATACAGCTGAAGCAACGGGTCAGGTTATACAAATCGCCCAGTTAGCCCGAAAAAATGGTGTGTTATCGCTGCAGAATATAGCTGAGGAGACAAGTAAAGAACCTTTTCTAAACAAGGCTATTACTATGGTTATTGATGGGATACCAGCCGATCAAGTAGAGCGTATTTTGCGTCTAGAGATTGCAAATACAGCGGAACGGCACCGAAAAAGTGCGAGTATACTTCGCCGTGCTGCCGAATTCTCGCCAGCAATGGGTCTTATTGGTACATTAATTGGCCTTGTCCAAATGCTAGGAAATTTACAAGACCCTACAACTATTGGACCGAGTATGGCGGTTGCCCTTTTAACTACTTTTTATGGCGCTATCTTGGCTAACTTAGTCTTTATTCCACTGGCATCAAAACTTGATCGCAACTCAATGCTCGAAGAAACGGTAAACGAAATTTATGTTATTGGGGTCGCCTCTGTCGGACAACAAGAACATCCGCAGCGTCTAGAAATGACGTTAAACAGCCTGATGCCGCCATCATCACGAACGGAATATTTTAATTAGTCATCCTGAATTGCGGGAGTATAAAATTCGATGCGCTTGTTAATAATAGGTGCGCTTAGCGGACAAATTGGAGCAGCAAGCCAGATAGCTGTGGCTCGGGGTGCCAAAGTATCACACGCTGATGACATTGAAAACGCTTTGAGGGTATTACGTAAAGGCCATGGAGCAGACCTTATTATGGCTGATACCAGTCTTGATATTGCCCTGCTCATTTCCAACCTATCCACTGAATTAATTAATGTCCCAGTTGTTGCATGTGGCGTTGATGGCGATCCAAAGGCTGCCGTAGCGGCGATCAAGGCGGGGGCGCAAGAATACGTCCCACTCCCTCCGGATGCCGAATTAATATCTGCAGTGTTAGAAGCCATCACCGAAGAGACAAATACAATCATTCACGCAGACCCAAGAACAGCGGAAACTATAAAGCTTGCAGAACAAGTGGCGAAAAGCTCTGCCAGTATTCTGGTTGTTGGAGAATCAGGCACTGGCAAGGAGTTGATGGCACATCATATCCACCGTAAAAGTGACCGATCAAATAAACCGTTTGTTGCCATTAACTGCGCGGCTATACCTGAAAATCTCCTAGAATCTGAGCTGTTTGGTTATGAAAAAGGCGCTTTTACTGGAGCAGTTTCTCGTCGTATTGGAAAATTTGAAGAAGCCGATGGTGGTACATTACTACTGGACGAAATCAGCGAAATGGACCTTAGGCTTCAAGCCAAACTGTTACGCGCAATCCAGGAAAAAGAAATTGATCGAATTGGGGGAAAATTACCTATTAAAGTTGACGCACGCATCATAGCAACAAGTAACCGAGAAATTGAAAAAGAAGTTGCTGAGGGGAACTTTCGCGAAGATCTATTTTTTAGACTGAATGTCGTAATGATCGAAATTCCATGTCTAAAAGAACGTCCGGGTGATCTTGAACCGCTTACCAATTTTTTCATCAAAAAATACACCGAAGCAAACGGACTTAATGATATTAAACTCTCACCAGAAGCATGGGCTGCCATCAAAGTTTACGATTGGCCTGGTAACGTCAGAGAGCTAGAAAATACAATTCACCGTGGGGTACTATTAGCAACGAACGGTAAAATCCGCGCAGAATCCCTACGCTTGAGGAACTCCACAACTGGAAATAAAGGGGACACTTCCAACAATGGACAAACAACTAGGCTAGTAGGTAAAACTGTAGCTGATGTTGAACGCGGTCTCATTATTGATACGCTAGACCACTGTCTCGGCAATAGAACCCATGCAGCTAATATTCTAGGTATTTCTATAAGAACATTACGAAATAAACTGAAATTATATTCAGAAAACGGTTTTAACGTTCCTTCTCCGGGCGAGAGTGGGCATCAATCGTCTGTCTAAATTAAACTAAATAATTAATGTGGTGAAAAAAATGGCGGATTCTACTTCGGAGTTTGATGTAACCTCCAACAATAATCCAGAAGAAGGATTGCCGAAAGATATTTCTAGTAATGAAATGATTGATGCTACCGAATTTCAAGGAATACCGGATTCGTCTGCAACATTAACAGCCGCAAACGCGATAGGTACATTTAGGCAAAATTTACTCCAGCGACTAATAGATTCGAAAGGTCGCGGTGATTTGATTATGGCTATAGGTGTCGTGATGATCTTAGTTATCCTAATCATACCTGTGCCAACATGGATGCTAGACATTGGCCTGGCATTTTCAATTTCCTTTTCTGTCATGATCCTAATGACGGTAATTTTTCTAAATAAACCGCTTGAGTTTAATGCTTTTCCCACCATTTTACTACTTGCCACGCTAATCCGGCTCTCATTAAATCTAGCTTCTACGAGGCTCATACTTTCTAACGGACATGAAGGTACGAATGCCGCAGGCAGAGTGATCGAAGCTTTTGGTGGATTTGTTATGGGTGGTAACTTTGTTATTGGTATTATCGTATTTGCCATTTTGGTTATTGTCAATTTCGTTGTCATCACTAAAGGTTCTGGTCGAATAGCTGAGGTAGCGGCCCGTTTTACATTGGATGCAATGCCTGGCAAGCAAATGGCTATAGATGCAGATTTATCTTCCGGATTGATTGATGAGGATGAAGCCCGCACACGCAGGACGGAACTCGAGGAAGAGAGTTCTTTCTTTGGCGCGATGGATGGTGCCGCAAAGTTTGTTCGGGGGGATGCCATGGCCGGCATTATAATTACATTCATTAACGTTCTCGGAGGCATCATCATCGGTGTTGCCCAGAATGACATGGCGTTTGTTGATGCTGCCGATTCTTATACACGCCTGACTGTTGGAGATGGTTTAGTTTCTCAAATTCCCGCATTAATTGTTTCTACGGCTGCCGGCATGCTGGTTGCCAAAGGCGGCGTCAAGGGTTCAATGGAAAAAGCTGTCTTTGGACAACTAAGCGCAAAGCCTAAATCAGTGGGTATGGTATCATTCTTGTTATTTTGTTTTGTTGCTGTTCCGGGTATTCCGGCTCTACCTTTCCTTATTTTAGCGACGGCAACAGGAACTATTGCCTTTATTCTTCATCTCAACGCGAGAAAAATAGCCATCAGTAAAGCAGAACAAGTAGAGGCTGAATTGGCTGACGCACCAACACTCGCAGAAGAGCCAATATCTCAAGTACTCAAGATAGATTTTCTTCGTCTTGAACTTGGGTATGGTTTATTACAGTTAATTAATGAGGGAGAAGATGGCCAACGTCTTACCGACCAAATTAAAGCGCTTCGCCGTCAAATGGCAGTAGAAATGGGCTTTGTAATGCCTGCTGTCAGAATACAAGATAACATGCAGCTTGCTGCCAATAATTATATCGTCCGCGTCAAGGAAATAGACGCTGGAAAAGGAGATCTAAGACCTAATATGCTGTTAGTTATGGATCCACGTGGTGAAGAAATAACTTTAACAGGGGAGACAACCACGGAACCAACGTTTGGTTTGCCAGCAACGTGGATTGAAGAATCAGGCCGTGAAGAAGCTCTCTTCAGAGGGTATACTGTTGTAGATACACCAACGGTCATTACGACCCACTTAACAGAAATCATTAAAGATAATATGTCAGATCTTTTATCCTACGCAGAAACTCAAAAACTATTAGACGAATTAGATAAAGATCACCAAAAACTAATTGCCGATATAGTTCCGGCACAAATTTCTGTTGGCGGCATCCAAAGAACGTTACAAAATCTCCTACAAGAACGTATTTCTATTCGAGACTTACCAACTATTTTAGAAGGCATTTCCGAGGCTTGCATACAAAGTCGTAATATTGGACTTATTACCGAACACGTACGTAGCCGTTTAGCCCGGCAAATTAGTGATTCAAATACTGATAGTGAAGGCGTAATTCTAATGGTTACCTTATCACCTGAGTGGGAACAAACCTTCGTCGAGGCACTAGTAGGCGCAGGAGAAGAAAAACAACTATCCATGGCACCAAGTCGTTTGCAAGAATTTATTTCAGCAGTTCGCCAGACATTTGAACGACACGCAATGATGGGTGAGATGCCTATTTTATTGACCAGCCCACCGATTAGGCCATTCGTAAGATCAATAATTGAACGATTTAGGCCGTCAACTATTATCATGTCACAAAACGAAATCCACCCAAAGGCGAAAATAAAGACTGTAGGACAAGTTTGAAGTTTGACCAATCAGGTTCAAAATCAGTATATGGAATGTTAAAACCACTCAAAAACAAGCAAGGGTTCATAACAATTGGCTCCACAACACCCAGATAGTCTCAAGACAATTCAAATACTGAAGATGAAACAGGATCAAGAGTGATGGTTGAAGGCTGGGGAAAATCATATAAAAAAATTGCCATAGCATCAGGCAAAGGAGGCGTTGGCAAAACATGGTTTGCGATCACATTATCTCATGCATTGGCAAATAATCACCGTAACGTTCTACTGTTTGATGGCGACCTTGGTTTGGCAAATGTCGATATACAGTTAGGGCTAATGCCAAAACATGATCTTGGCGGTGTACTAGCTGGCAGGCTCCCGCTTAACCAGGCGACGATGGTATTCGATGAAGGTGGGTTCGATATTATTGCAGGGCGCTCTGGATCAGGTAATTTAGCTAATATTTCTGCTAGCCGTCTCAACTCTTTAAACGAAGATTTGACAATGCTATCTTTATCCTACGATCACATTATATTTGATCTTGGTGCAGGTGTAGAGCGAACGGTAAGAAATTTAGCCAATCAAGTAGATACAGTAGTAGTTGTTACTACTGATGAACCAACTGCCTTGACGGATGCCTACGCTTTCATAAAATTAACACATATGGAACGACCAAACCTTGATCTGAGAGTCGTGGTTAATATGGCTAATTCAACAAAGGAAGGCGAAAGGACCTACAATACTATCTTAAAAGCCTGCCAGGGATTTCTAAAATTCTCGCCGCCGTTAGCCGGAGTAATTCGAAGAGATAGTAAAGTTAGAGAAACAATACGTAATCAAACCTCAATACTCATGCGATTTCCAAACACAGAAGCTGCTAACGATGTCAGGTCCATTGTAGATAAACTCCTAGGGCAATAAATGACGACCATAATTTCTCATAATCTCAATAACCAACCAACCCAGATCACGGCTCCACAAATAACGATAACCGTCGAAAACCCTCCACAACATCTCGTTCAATTGCCATCCGGGGCAATATTTACTACGAAAGTGGTTGCTAATTTAGCGGAAGGATTTACTAAACTCGATTCTATCTTTGGCCAACTAACCATAAGAACATCAATAGTACTTCCCGAGAATTCTTCACTAGAACTACAACTCTTGCGTTTCCAACCCCAATTACAATTACTCCTTAAAAAAATAAATAACCTAGAAATCAGAGATCCAAGTCCGGCCAAAAGCATCAATCAGACCGTAAAAACAGTAATTCAATCAAACTTGGTATCACAGAAAATTCCAGTAAATCAGACAAGACCAGAACCAAATGCAACAAAATTAGATATTGGAGCCCAAATACAGGCGACTTTACTGCGGCCAATTGAAAAGACAACTGAAAATCTTTTACAACCGTCAAACGAGAAATACAGTAATGCAGAGCAAAATTCTGTATCGGCATCGCCAAAATCCCAAGCACCCTCTAAAATTGAATCTAAACAAGACCCGCAAGTAAAGTTGGCCGTTGGAGACGACTTAATTTCAAAAGCTCTTAGCAAAACATTTAGACGGCTTAAAATAATTGGTGATAAAGCATCAAGTATCGGGCGCATAACAACCGAAGGTGGTGGCAGCTATATTTTAAAAACAATTCAATCCATTTTAGAAAATAAAAAAATTAGCAATCCGCGAGACACAGCACCCTTGAAAGCTGGTACAAAATTAGTGCTAAATTTTATAGGTACTAATCACAACTCATTACAAAATTCAAAAATTTCTATGGTTAGTCATAACACTATCAATGGTGTTGTTGTAGCTACAACACCAACTGGACAACCCATCATTAATACTCCGTTAGGCATGATGGCGGTTGAGACTAGAGTACCATTGAAAACAGGATTGAACCTCCAACTGGAAATTATCCCCGAAAAAATTACAGTGCCAACATCTAGCTCGCCCGTAACACGCTTTGAAATGATTTTCCAATCAAAAGAATGGTTTAATTTAATCGATGCAATCCATGAAATTGACCTGGTGGCACCTCAAGTTGCAAAAAATTTTACAACGACCATTCTACCACAACCCAATACCCAACTCACATCGAATATATTATTTTTTTTAAATGCCCTTAAAGGTGGTGATATTCGGTCATGGATTGGCAATACTGCAGCTACCCTACTAGGGCAAATTAATCCCGAATTACTAGCCAAATTGGACGAAGATTTTGCACTACTAAACCGCGTGAATATTGAACCACAAACAAATGAATGGCGAACGGCTGTTATACCTTTTCTCACAACCATGGGACTTGAACAATTTCATTTGCACACTCAGGGGCAACTAAATCAAGAATACAATAAAAATGATGGCAATAACTCTCGTTTCATCATCGATATTTCACTAAGTCGCCTAGGACGACTACAATTGGATGGATTTCTAAGAAAAAAACGTAAGCGACTTGATCTAGTAGTTAGAACTCAACAAGCGTTACCTAAGACGATACGTATTGAAATTGCAAAGATTTACAAAGATTTTTCAGAAATATCAAAAATTGTGGGCCAAATCACGTTTCAAGTAAATCAACACTTTGTCGAAATACCGATGCCACAATTAGTGGATCATTCAACCAGGGGGGTTGTAATTTAGCCTGGATGAGTTAATCCCGGCGGCGGCGATGAGTTTCTTGACCCAACTCATCCAGTATAGCTTGTTCTGTTTTGGTAGTTTCAAGGGCTATAATTTGGTCGCGCGATTCTTGGGTAATTTCGAAAATCTTTAAATTCTTATATTCAACACGCATATCTTCCTGCGCCTCAGAAATTTTTCTTTCAAAGTCAGAGATTTCTTCTTGGATTGCTTTACGTTTGTTAACCGCTTCTTTTGCATATGCTCCGTAATACATTCCCGCACTCTCAGGCGCAGAGTTTGCGATCTTTTGCTCAGCGATAATTTGATACTCCAAATATTCGTCTTTTTGTTCAAGGCTTGCAACTTCACCTAATAAATCACCCAAAACACGGCGTTTTTCATCAACACGATATTGATGCAGCCTAATGAGCGTATTCAAGTCCTTTGACATCAATTAATTTTCTCGACCCCATCAACAATCTCATCATTCTCTACTGGTGACCCTAAATGCATCTCCTCGACCCCATCAACAATCTCATCATTCTCTACTGGAGACTCTAAATGCATCTCTTCGACCCCATCAACAATCTTATCTTTCTCTACTGGTGACCCTAAATGCATCTCCTCGACCCCATCAACAATCTTATCTTTCTCAATATTTACATCCCCCTCCTCTACATTCAGATCTAAAAGCTGGGCCAATTTGGCATAGCAATCGTCTAAATCAGTTGCTTCCTCTATTTTCTGACTTAAAAATTCCTCGATAGCAGCATTATAGTGAATAGCCTCGTCAACTTTAGAATCTGATCCCTGACGGTAAGCACCTAAGCGAATCAATTCAGCCATATCCTCGTAGACAGAGACTAACTGTCTTGTACGGTCAATAATTATATTTTGTTCTGTACTATTACAAGCTGGCATCACTCGCGAAACGCTGCGTAAAATATTTACTGCTGGAAATCTTCCACGCTCAGCAATTGCCCGATCCAGAACGACGTGGCCGTCCAATATCCCCCTTACAGCATCTGCTACCGGTTCATTAAGATCATCGCCCTCGACCAATACCGTAAAAAGACCTGTTATGCTTCCCTGACCTTCTGGACCCGGTCCAGCCCGTTCCAATAATCTCGGGAGCTCGGCAAAAACAGTTGGGGTGTAGCCCCTCGTCGCCGGAGGCTCACCTGCTGATAGACTAATCTCTCTTTGAGCCATGGCAAATCGAGTCACCGAATCCATCAAACATAAAACATCTTTATCCAAATCACGGAAAAATTCAGCGACGGCCATGGTTAAATATGCTGCTTGGCGGCGCACTAATGGGGGCTCATCTGATGTCGCTACAATAACAACGCTACGGTCCATGCCTTCTGGACCTAGGTCATCTTCAACAAATTCACGCGCCTCACGACTGCGCTCACCTATCAAACCGATTATACTAATATCCGCCAATGTATGGCGTGCCATCATCGATAGAAGTGTTGATTTCCCAACACCAGATCCCGCAAAAATACCCATTCTCTGGCCTTTACAGACTGTTAGAAAGGCATTCATTACCCTTACTCCAAGGTCTATTTTCTCGCCAACCCGCTTTCGCGTATGGGCAGGAGGTGGGGTGTTTTGAATAGGATAAGGTATACCGCCCTTAAGCAAAGGTCCCTTTCCATCTATTGGCTCACCAAATGCATTGATAATCCGTCCCAGCCAGGATGGATCTGGGTAAATTACTGGATCAGCGGAATTTACTTCAACGGGACACCCCAAGCCTATTCCTTCTAAAGTACCAAAGGGCATGACTAATGCGCGCTTATCCCTGAAACCAATAACCTCACATAATACAAAGCGACTATTTCGAGCTTGGATACGACAATGATCTCCAATTGACATTACGCCTTCCACTCCGCTCACTTCGACTAACATCCCTAAGACCGATGCAACCTGACCATATTCTCGAAAGCTTGGAAGCCTATCAATGTCTCTTATGATATTTTCTATTAAGACGGTCACCTAGTAATCCGATCATGTGTTCTAATGATTGTATTTTTATTGCAAAAATATTAATTTTAGGCCTCTTTGAAATTCATATAAAAGCTGTCTCGATAAACAATATTAATGACATTTCTTTATTATAGAATTAAATTGATTAACCAAGCTTGAATATATCAATTATGGGCTTTATTGTAGAACTTGTTGTTTAAAATTTATGTTTTAGGTAATTTACTATTATGCGCGTGCTACTTGTCGAAGATGACACAACAACCTCAAAAAGTATTGAGATGATACTGACCAACGCTGGAATGGTTCTTGATACAACGGACCTCGGCGAAGATGGGCTAGAAATAGGCCAACTCTATGATTATGATATCATCATTCTCGACTTAATGCTTCCAGATATGGATGGTTATGAAGTATTGAAAGGACTAAGGGCGGCGAAAGTCGAAACTCCTGTTTTAATACTTTCCGGCCTCACAGAATCCAAGAATAAAGTCAAAGGATTTGGTACAGGTGCAGATGATTATTTAACCAAACCCTTTAATAAAGAAGAACTAATTGCCCGAATTCATGCCATTGTTAGACGGTCTAAGGGCCATGCGGAATCCATTATTCGTACGGGGAAAATGTCAGTAAACCTTGACGGCCGCACGGTAGATATTGGGGATACGTCTGTACATCTAACGGGAAAAGAATATGGGATCCTTGAGCTTTTATCGCTGAGGAAAGGAACAACTCTTACAAAAGAAATGTTTCTAAATCATCTATATAATGGGATGGATGAACCAGAACTTAAAATTATTGACGTTTTTGTCTGCAAACTCAGAAAGAAATTAGCTATGGCCACCAGCGATGAAACCTATATCCATACAGTTTGGGGTCGTGGGTATGTCCTTCGCGATCCAGAAGGCAAAACCGCCGAGGATAAAGCACTATAGAAGCCAGCATAATTTAAAAAATAATTTTTCTCAAATTGATAAGATTATTGTATTTGATACTAAATATTAAAAAAAAAATTATGTAGAATTTTCTAAAATATTTGTATTATCCAAAACTTGATTAAACAATTTTAACAAATAATCATTTCCCGCTATTTTTTGCATTAAACCACTTTTAATACTACACGGTTTTTAAATACTTCCTGAATTTCTATTTTTTTTGAACAAAGCAGAGCTAGCTGTTTACAATAAAAAGCCAGAATATTCCGAACAGTCAATAAATCCTCAGAAATATCGTTCTCTAAAACGGTTCTAACATCTTTATGTAAATTACAGTTTTCACCACTGAAAGAAATTACCATATCAGGCGTTTCACTATTTTTTGACAAAGTAATTTTAACTTGACCTCCTCTTGGTAAACTATCAAATGATATCAGAGCTAAATTGAGTAATAACTTCCCACTCGATTTTTTAAATTTCGATTGGGCATTATCCTCCAGACCCGACCAATTGATTACCAGATTTTTCTCTACTGAAAATTTTTCAATCAAATCTACCACCGTATCACATTGTATAAAATTTTCCGACCCCGCTGTACCCAAGGCAATTCTATAATAAGCTAATTTTTTGGCGGCTTGACGCGAGCTTTTTTTCACTAATTTCATAGCTTCTTCATTTAAATCATTATCTTCTTGCTCTAAAAACTCCAAACCATTACTAATCGCACCTATCGGACTAATCAGATCATGACATAATTTAGAGCATAAAAGTTCAATAAATTTCATTTGATTTTTTTCAGTCATACTTTCATCCAGATTAATTTTATTTGATCGATTTCTCCATTAAATAGCGATGGAATTTATCTAAATCATCACTGACGCTATCTAACGCTTTTTCTTCAATCTTCTGATATTGCTCGATGATATCGAGGCCAACTTTACTTACTAATGCGCCACCGCCACCCTTACCACCAGAACTAGTAATTATAATTTCTGCCGAAAAGTCTTGATTAATACTATCGACCAAATTCCAGGCTCTCCGATACGACATTCCCATCATCTTAGCAGCCCCAGAAATTGAACCAGTCTTTTCTATAGCGTTGATAAGTTCAATTTTACCTGGACCTAATGCCGCTGCATTTCCGAGCAACAATCTGATCATAGGTTTTTGAGGTTTAATCTTTGTCATCTTTTAATATATATTTAAAATATCATATTTACTTTAAGATCTTCAATTTTAATTTATGGAAAACGAATGATAACCAACAAATTGATTTTCGACACGCTTTTATCAGACATACGTGATGAGAAAATAAAACGTGTAGTAATCGGTTTTAACTGGACTTTAGTAGAAACAGAATTTGGCTGTGGGCTCGCCGGTACACCAAAACATAATGATAGATCCTGTCTATCAATTCCTGGTGCAGGTAGTTTTTCAAAATTATCTACCACCAGTGCTTCAGAATTAGTACGCTCGAACAACCCAATAGAAGTATCTATAGGAATGGCAACTATCAACTCGTTCTATAATAGATATGATTTTGTAGCCGATAATAAAAATGGTTTAGATACCTTTGTTGATATTGATGGTCCAATAACTGTAATCGGCCGATTTCCAGGACTTTCTAAACGGTTTAAAAATATTAGAGTCATTGAAAAAAATCCGCGCGAAGGTGAGTATTGTGAGGAAGATGCGACCAAATTATTACCCGGTAGCGCTGGCGTCTTTATCACATCATCAACTCTATTAAACGGAACCGCGGGAAGCCTAATAGAATTGTCCAAAAATGCCCATATTTGTCTAATTGGACCTAGTACGCCATTTGCACCAAAACTACTCGACCTTGGGATAAAATGCTTAGCAGGCACAATAGTTACTAACTTAAAAAAAATGGTCATTGCCGTTTCTGAAGGTGGTGATGTAAAAACCCTTAAACCATTTGGATCTTTTAAGGTTTTATCGCGTTGAATTGTGCAATCCCTTCTGCACGTTCCAGATCGCCTGGACGGTTAATATTGAAAAACAAATCATAGGACTCGTTCGGAAACTCAACAATAGAAAGTCGATGTCTGGCTGTCCAAAGATCAATTTTTCGCATTTCCTCATTTAACATCGCCTTACGGAGGTCACTGGCAAGATCAACACGCCAAAGTGCACAAACAGGATGCTTACGACCACCAGAAGCGGCACAAACAATATCTGCTTTTTCTTTTTCCGCACGAAGCTGCATTTTTTTCACACAATCAAGCGGAATAAAGGGCGCATCGGACGGGAAAGTAGCTATCCACTGACTTTCAGGTTTATTCTTTAACACCCATTCCATTCCAGCCAGAACGCCAGCTAGAGGGCCAGCATAACCTTGTATAGAATCGGGCACGATAGGCAAAGATTGGGTTTTAAATAAAACAGCATCGCTGTTTGAGTTTATGATTAAATCACCGGTCTGCGACCTCACACGATCGACCACATGGTCAATAAGTAATTTACCATTTAACTTTTTTAAAAATTTATCACCACCGCCAAAACGCCTGGATTGACCTCCAGCGAGGATGACGCCAATAACTATTTTTACCGAAAGATAATCCAAATTTTCAGTCATATTCAATACGGTGATCAGCCGCGAGCACAATAAAACGTTCCCCACGTGCACGTCCTATAAGTGTTAAATTGGCTTGCTTTGCCAGATCCACGCCCCATGCTGTAAAACCTGATCGTGAAACTAAAATAGGTATCCCCATTTGAACTGTCTTAATTACCATTTCGCTAGTCAGTCGGCCCGTTGTATAAAACATTTTGTCATCACCGCTAATATTATTAAGAAACATATAACCGGCTATCTTATCGACGGCATTGTGCCGTCCGACGTCTTCCATAAAAAGGATAGGATCTGAATCTTTAAACAAAACGCAACCATGAATGGCTCCAGCCTCAAGATATAAACTGGGCGCCATATTAATACTTTTCAACACAGCATATAAATCAGACGTTTTTAATTTTATATTTGGTGAAAGATTTACATCGTCAAATTTTTCCATTAAATCACCAAATACAGTGCCTTGTGCACAACCAGAAGTTAATGTTTTTTTTCTCAACTTGTCTTCAAAATTGGTTTCTTGGTTGGTCCTAACGATAACCGTTTCAATATCTTCCTCATACTCGATATTCACAATTTCGTCTTTAGCTTCAAGCATATTTTGATTTACAAGATATCCCACGGCCAGAAACTCCGGATAATCGCAAATTGTCATCATTGTAACAATTTCTTGGCTATTTAAAAAAAGTGTCAGGGGCCGTTCAACTGTAACGGAGGTTTTAACTTCTCGCCCATCCTGATCCATTCCTTCGACTTTCTCGGTAAGTCTTCCATCAGTTGGGTTGGGCCTGACTAAAAATTTATTACTAGCGGTCATTTATTGCTCTTCTCGGAAATTAATAAGCTTATTACCGCGCTTATTTAAAACCAGTCTTTAATTATGTTAAGGCTTATAAACTTCATGGACGGCCATAATTTAAGAGAATGCTTTTATACGCCAACCACGCAAATGGGATATTTAATCTTATTTGTTATGAAAGACCGGGCTTTACACTTAAACTAATTGCTTAACTTTTCAACGTATATGGCATATCATGCCCTGTTTTACTTATATAGTGTCAATGTATAAATTAAAACAATTCGCCACATTTAATCAAATTTCCCATCACCTCGTATCTTTGTCGAGAAATAACATAAATACATGACAAACCAGATTTATATAGGTATCGTAGGGACTACGCGTTATGCACGATGATGCAACACGCCTAAATGTAGAGGTAAGTATATTAGAATGTCTAAGTTAATTGATCCATTTGGGCGTACAGTCTCTTACTTACGGGTGTCTGTAACGGATCGCTGTAACTACCGTTGCCAATATTGCATGTCTGAAAATATGACTTTCCTACCAAAATCAGACTTACTAACTTTAGAAGAATTAGAAAGAATTTGCAGCGCCTTCATCAGGCGAGGTGTGGATAAAATACGCTTAACAGGCGGAGAACCCTTAGTCCGCCGAAATGTCATGAGCCTAATAGAAAGCCTAGGAAAATTTGTTAAAAGCGGTGATCTAAAAGAATTAACATTAACAACAAATGGTAGCCAACTCGCAAAGTACGCTCACCAACTAGTCGATTTTGGCGTTAAACGAATAAATGTATCTCTTGATTCATTAAACCCAGAAAAATTCCAATCAATTACGCGATGGGGTATTCTTGAGGATGTGATCAGCGGACTGGAAACTGCAAAACGTGCTGGGTTAGAAATAAAAATTAATGCAGTCGCCCTGAAAAATTTCAATGAAAACGAAGTCAATGAAATGATCACTTGGTGTGGTAAAGAGAAATTTGACTTAACCTATATCGAGACAATGCCGATGGGAGAGATTGATAAAGACCGAACTGATCAATATCTACCTCTCTCCGTCCTAAAGGATAGGATCACGAAGAATTGGACTCTCGAAGAGACGCCCCATAAAACAGGTGGACCGGCAAGTTATTCGTTAATAAAAGAAACTGGAAAACGAATTGGATTTATTACACCATTGACGCATAATTTTTGTGAAAGCTGTAATCGAGTTAGATTGACTTGCACAGGTAAACTTTTTATGTGTTTAGGGCAAGATGATGAAAAAGATCTTTTATCTCCAATTAGAATGAGTGAGGGAGATGATCTTTTAATGTTAGCAATCGATGAGGCGATAGGTAGAAAACCTAAAGGACATGATTTT
>DUBF01000074.1:16657-27377 GCA_012960465.1 Rhodospirillales bacterium
TTGCGGGCACCGTTGCGCAGTTCGGAAAGCGATATGGTGCTAGAAGACGCGATCCGTGCGGCGATTGCGTTGAAGCCTAAAGGACATGATTTTGTTATCGATCGAGTTGGAGCTGTTCCTGCCGTTTCTAGGCATATGAGTGTAACCGGCGGCTGATTGAGGTAAAGCTGGTACAACTTTTCTGCATCGCTATAATCGGTTTACCACCAAATATAATGTTGAAGAGAAACGATGAAATTTAAATCGATAGCGATACTTGCCGACGAACACCCTCCCGCTCAGGAGGCAGTCGAAAAATTACAAACTATTTATGACCAGGTTTCTCCCGAAGATGCGGATATAATCGTAGCGCTTGGCGGCGATGGGTTTATGTTATCAACGGTTCACCAATTTATGGAAAAGGGCACGCCAATATTTGGAATGAACCTTGGTACGGTGGGGTTTTTAATGAACGAGTATAGCGACGAAACTTTACTTGAGCGCCTTTCAAAATGCGAGCCGATTGAGTTACATGCACTTAGTATGAAAGCAAAAACAATAAATGGAGATGAATATTCTGCTCTCGCAATAAACGAAGTCTCGTTACTCAGAGAATCACGTTTAGCTTCGAAAATCAGGATTACTATTGATAATGTAGAAAGAATGGAGGAGTTAATTTGCGATGGGATTTTAATTTCGACTTCAGCAGGAAGTACGGCTTATAATTTATCAGCTTATGGTCCTATCATTCCTCTAGGGACCGGATTATTGGCACTCACTCCGATAAGTGCCTTTCGTCCACGTCGCTGGAGAGGTGCTTTATTACCAGATAATAC
The DNA here is from genome assembly GCA_012960465.1 of Rhodospirillales bacterium. Lineage (GTDB taxonomy): Bacteria > Pseudomonadota > Alphaproteobacteria > Rhodospirillales > UBA2165 > TMED23. The sequence goes on from DUBF01000074.1 coordinate 17,473, forward strand.
TGTGATTAGATTTGAAGTTCTTGATCCGAAGATCCGGCCAGTAAGTGCTGCAGCTGATTTTACGGAAATAAGAAATGTTGTGAGTGTTGAAGTAAAACAAGAAACTAATTTATTTCCCAAGATACTATTCGATCCAGAACATAATTTAGAAGAAAGAATTCTAAAAGAACAGTTTTTGTCGTAATGAATACTAATTTTATTTTCAAAACACCTCATCACAACGTGAGGGTGTTAGAGTATGAAAGTTGATTTAGGGTCCAAATACCTTGAAATTAAGAATAACTGGCGTCGTTTAGTATTCACACTAACAGTAGGGCTCGTTGGTTGCCTCATTGCTGTCTATCTAAATTTTCCGTTGCCATGGCTCCTCGGAGCGTTATTTACAACGACTATTGCCGCGTTAATGGGTCATAATCTCTGGATGCCAGCTTGGCTTCGAATAATAAGTCATTTGGTATTAGGCGCTTTGTTTGGCACATCCGTATCTCCTGACTTCCTGAGTAATGTATCCAAATGGATTCCAAGTATTATTGCTGTCATAACATACGTCGTATTGGTAATGCCTCCTGTCATGCTTTACCTAATTAAAGTCATGAAGGTCGATATTATTACCGCTTATTTTTCTGCAGCGCCCGGAGGTTTGATACCGATGACCTCAATAGGGCAATCAATGGGCGCCGATGCAAAAATTATTTCTTTAGTCCAAAGTTCACGCATTATCATGACTGTGCTAATTGTTCCTTTCGCATTTGCAATTTATGGAGGCTATGAGCCATCCGGCAATGTTGGAAGTGGCGGTTCTTTTGCAACATTAAGTCCTTTAGATGGATTAGCACTACTTGGGATAGCTATTTGTGGCTGTTTGTTAGCACGTCCTCTAAAAATTCCCAACCCTGAACTGATGGGACCGATGATAGCTATTTCTGTATTCACAATGACTGGCGTATTCTCTGCTGAGGTACCGGAGTCGTTAGTCGCAATTGCCCAATGGATAATTGGTTCTAGTATTGGAGTTATGTTTAATAACGTTAAACCCAGACTGGTAACAGGGACACTATTTCATGGATCGTTGGTATCTGCATTTATGATCTCTTTTGCTGCAGGTGTAGCATTAATTACCCACCAAATTACTTCTATCCCGACTAATGGATTAATACTTGCTTTTGCACCAGGTGGATTTACCGAAATGGCTTTAGTCGGTTTCGCACTTGGAATTGATATAGCCTTCCTGGTAACTCATCAATTAACCCGTTACTTTTTCGTAATTTTAATGCTCCCTATAATCTATAAGAAATTAAAAATATGAGCAATAACTAGCGATGATCAGCACCAATTGCCTCAGACATGCTAGAAAAGTGATCTTTTTTTATTAGCGATGCGAGTTCTTCAGCAATCACCAAAGCAATTCTAGGACCTTGATAAACCATTGCAGAATAAAGCTGGATTAAAGACGCGCCTGCTCTTATTTTTGCATACGCCTGCACACCGTTTGAAATTCCACCTACTCCAATTAAAGGAATTTTACCATCCGTCAAACGATACATGTTTCGTAGAAGTTCTGTAGACATTTCAAACAACGGTCCTCCACTTAAGCCACCCTTCTCGAGCTTATTTATATTCTTGAGTGTGTTCGGACGCTCAATCGTAGTATTGGAGACTATAATACCATCAATATTAGTTTCGATTGCGACTTCAGCAATGTCGGTTATTTCAATATCTGACAAGTCCGGAGCCATTTTTATTAAAAGAGGTGGGTGTTTCGCAGATATTTCCCTAGCCAAAATAACTGAATCTAATAATTTTTTCAGATTAATACGTGATTGAAGATTGCGAAGACCTGGAGTATTTGGAGAGGAAACATTGATTACAAGATAGCTCGCATAGTCTGATAAAGCTGTTACGCCAGCAACAAAATCAGATATATCATCTTTAGTATTGGCATTTTTACCAATATTTACACCAATAACACCATTTCCATCTTGATTACACCACCGCATAATATTACGAGTGTAGTACCCAAGCCCTTTATTATTAAACCCTAGCCGATTAATAAGGCCGGAATCTTCGGGTAGCCTAAACATCCTTGGCTTATCATTACCTATCTGCGCCAACGGGGTAACGGTACCCGTTTCAACAAATCCGAATCCTAATTTTAATAGTGGATCGAAGACCTCAGCGTTTTTATCAAATCCTGCAGCAACCCCTAATGGTGTGGGGAATTCCAGATCCCATAATTTAGACTTAAGGATTGGGTCCGGCCTTTTTATATATCGGGGATAAAGTCCAAGTTTCAAAGAAATAAGCGAGAGGTAATGGGCGTGTTCAGCGTCCAAACAAAATAATAATGGTCCTAGAATGGACGCGTAAAATTTCAATGTGGCTCCTCTTATAGAGACGTTACCGGTTCTACCATTTCCTTGGATGGAAGTAATAAAATCCTGGTTAGCATAGAATCAATCTATAACGACACTATCCCGTTACAAATCTGAAAAAATCATATAGCGAAGTATGCCATTAAAGTCCACTTTATTGGGTCAAGTCAGCAACCCCCTTACAACAATAAGTCTCTGAACATAAACTTAGTAAAATTTCTTCACAACTAAACGACAAATCAGTTTCAAATTTAGCCAGCCGTAAATCCCCCATCAATATACATAACTTGACCGGTACAAAAATCTGAAGCAGGAGATAACAAATAAAGCGCCATACCAATTAAGTCATCAACTTCTCCCAACCGCCCAAGAGGTATACGTGAAAGAGAGCGAGCCTTAGTTGCTTGTCCAAGTTCATCGTCTCCGTACATCCAGGCCGTCAAATTCGAACGGAAGACAGTCGGTGCAATAGCGTTAACGGTAGTGCCATATTTAGCCCATTCTGTTGCAAGCACACGGGTTAAAGCATCAGTAGCGCCTTTAGAGGCACAATAACCAGTATAACCAGAAATATTACCGTGACGCCCCCTAACTGATGACATTAAAAGAGTTTTTCCTTTTATCTCTTGTTCTATCCAATAAGAACCGACAGCCTTAGCCATAAACCAAGCTCCGCGTACATTAGCATCCATAACATCCTGCCAATCTTGATATTCTAATTCATGGATAAAGCCAGCCTTGTTATAGCCAGAGCCGATAGCAAGCATTTTTATGGAACCAAAATTCTCTAAAGCTGCTTCTCGCATCGCTTCAGCATCTTCCAAACTATCTGGACGTCTAACCAAATAAGCCGCTTTTCCACCGACGTCTTCGCAATCTTTTTTTACAGATTTAAGCTCATCTTCATTGCCTGATGCTAACAAGATATTAGCACCTTGAGCTGCTAGCGTGATCGCAATTCCCCGTCCAAATGCACCCGAAGCACCTGTTATGATGGCTGTTTGACCAGACACATCAAACATTTTAGCCGGATTTTTCATCCATTCAGTAACATTACCGATCTCGCCATCAGCCATTCTCTTACTCCCATGTTTTATTTTCCGCCTTCAAATCTGAACTTTTGCTCAGGGTCAATAGCCGCCAAAATTCGGATGCCACAGCCATCGCCACCTTTCCATCGCCACGGAAAGCACATAAATGTGCAGCGTTTTCCAGTAACTTGATTCAGGTCACCGCCCACATTCTCAATACCCGGAATGCCGCCGCCGATCATTAAGGTTTTATGGCCTGATTCCCAATCGGGAAAGTCATCCTTAGGATCACGGCCAAACTCTTTCTTGTATTCCTCAATCAAATGAGGATGGGTCGGACCAAGGCCATGATCAACTAATTTTGTAGCCATAGGATGATCATTTGACTGGACATCATAACCGACCAATTTAACTTTCCTATCAACCAACCACTGTGCTCCTTCGGTATAAATGCCAGGAGAATAGGCGTAATACTCGTCGGTATCACTCATTTTTGTATGCATACCTGTATTAATCATTACGATGTCACCTTCTTGAATTTTTGGTCGAGCATTTTCAAGATCAGCAACAGTAATCACTTCCCATTTCCCTTTTGGAATTGAGACAGCAACACCAGTTCCGAAAAATCGCCAAAGATCATAATCCATAATATCGTTTGTATTCTCAGTTACATGAATTGGCGCATCCATGTGGGTGCCACGATGCATGATACCTTCAAACTCTGTTTGATAAATACCGTCTTTCGCGTGGAATTTTCTAACATGGACATTAATACCCGGAGTTGAGGGCCATTCAGGCATATGGTGGCCCCAGAGCTGACTGAGATTATAGAGATGGACGCCATCCTTTGTGATAGTTTCATTCATCAGCCGATTCCCCTCCACCATTATCGATACGACAATCACCACCAGGGTCCATCATGGCGACAAATCGGACAGGACAGGCATCCCCGTGCTCCCACCGCCACGGGGTTGCTACCATTGTTGCGCGTTTTCCCAACAGGTCATCAACATCACCGCCTACCTGTTCGATAGTCGGAATATTTGCATTCAGTAACGCCTTATGTGCTACATTCCAATCTGGATGATCGGTTTTAGCATCACGACCCGTAAGTTCAGCATACTTTGAAATAACCCTATTCATTAATGGGCCCCCACGATGTGGGCCGAGAGACGTTGCGAGGGGATGATCAATTTGTGGAGTATCCACACCAACCAATTTTACCTCCATTGAAACAAGCCAATTAGCGGCTTCCGATGACAAACCCGGAGACTCTCCCCAGTATTCAAGACTATCAGAATATTTATGATGCCAACCTGTTACTATTACGACAAAGTCACCTCGTTTGATTTTTGGTTCTGCCTTCTGTAAATCCTCCTGACTAATGGTTTCCCAATGCTTTTTAGGTATGGATAGAACTACACCATTACCAAAGAGGCTATCCAGAGGAATATTTGCCGCAGCAACACCTCCTTGTATCATATGTATAGGCGCATTCATATGAGTGCCCGAATGCATAACCATTGTTATACGATGGGTCATAACCCCATGCTGGCCATGTTTTACAGAACGATGCATTTTTACGTCATCGTCTCCTGGCATTGAAGGCACACCGTGTCCCCAGACATGACTTAATTCATATAGTTGCAAACCCGTTTTTGGATCAACGACATGTGCCATTCTTTACGCCTCCGCCACTATTAGTTAGTTTTAAAACGGTTTTCAAAACCCATATTGAGCTAGGTTACAAATAGCGTCCAATGCTAGATTGCACTAATCCCATAACCTAAAGTTATATTACATAGACAATAACCGCTAAAATCAGTTAGAATCAAACGGATACCTATGCATTTTAGGAATATCTATACGAGGAGTGGATTTGTCTTATCCTATTGATCATCGACCAATTAGACAATTTATTGCCGCTGTAGAACACGGAAATATAACTTCCGCAAGCTTAGCCCTCAATATCAGTCAGCCTGCACTAACAAAAAGCATTCGGAAACTCGAGAGCTCGCTTGGAGTAAAATTACTTGAGAGACATTCTCGAGGTGTAGTCCCTACATCTTATGGTGAGATCTTGTTACGACGTGGAAAATTGGTTGAACTTGAATTTGAGTATGCCGCCGCAGAAATAGAAGCGATGAAAGGCGGTAATAAAGGTGCTATACGGATTGGTGCCAGTCCTGTCTTCGCCACACTTTTTATCCCAAAGGTCTCTGCAAAAATTATCCAGTCGAACATTGGGCTAAAAGTTGATCTCATAAACGGCGTATTAGACACTCTTGTGCCAAATTTATTACAAGGTGATCTAGATATCATCTGTTCGGCTTTGGATTTTCCCGATCATCCAGAAATAGTGAAAGAACATCTTATAGATTTTAAACACACGGTTTTTGCGAGAACCAACCACCCATTGGCAAAACAAAAAAATATCACAGCAATCGACTTAATGGCTTACGAGTGGGTCATGCTTGCTCAGGATCATATCGCAATTAGTCGACTTGGCTCCTATTTCTCATCAAATGGAATAAGCCCCCCTACAATTGCGATGGAGACCAATTCTTTTGAAACTGCATTTTCTATGGTTAAAGAAGGTAATTTTCTAACGAGCGCAACGTCATCAATGGCAAATGCAGCTCAGATTTCTGGTCTAACACCACTTCTTATCCAGGGCACACTCTGGAATTTCCCTGCCGGTGTTTCCTATCGTCGTTCCACCTCAACCCCTAAAATAGTCAAAGAATTTATTAACAGCCTAAGAAACGAAATCGCCAGCGTTTTGACCAACTAGGCCGCCTTACTATTTAAAGCCCGCCAAACTCGTTCCGGCGTTGCAGGCATAGTTATATCATTAACACCTAAAGCATCGCAGATAGCTCCCACTACAGCAGGCGGAGCACCAACAGTTCCTGACTCACCAGCACCCTTAACACCAAGTGGGTTGGACTTAGTTGGAATGGACATATTAGCAATTTCCATCTGAGGAAAATCGTCCGCACGGGGCATGCAGTAATCTTGAAAAGATGCCGTTAACAGTTGACCAGTATTTTCATCATACACCATCTCTTCTAACAATGCTTGACCGACGCCTTGGGCAACTCCGCCATGTATTTGACCTCCCAAAAGGAGCGGATTGATGACCGTACCAACATCATCCACAATTATCATTTTCGCAAGTTCAACCTTTCCCGTATCTGGATCGACTTCAACCTCAGCAATCTGGCAACCATTTGGAAAATTTCCGGTGCTTGAATTAAACTCGCCTGCAGCATCTAGCCCGATTGGCAAATGCGATGGCCACATCATCGGCGTATAGGACATTTTGGCAATTTCGACTATATTCATTTTCTTATCTGTACCTGCAATAATAAATTCACCTTCTTCAAACTCGATATCGCTCTCGCCAGCCTCCAAAACATGGCTCGCAATCTTCTTGCCTTTTTCAATTATAATATCCGCAGCATTTTTAAGTGCCGACCCTCCAACTGTCATGGACCTTGAGCCAACTGTACCGCGACCCATAGACACTTTATCGGAATCCCCTTGCATTAAATGGATATTATCAAATGGAACACCAAGAAAATCTGACACCATTTGCGAATAAACAGTTGCATGTCCTTGACCATGAGAGTGGGTCCCTGCAATAATTGTAACCTCGCCACCTGAATCAAATCGAATTTCCATACGCTCATTAAACGGGGCAGCAGACTCCATATAAACCGCAATACCACGTCCATATAATTTGCCACGGGTCGAAACATCAGCTTTACGTGTCTCAAACCCTGTCCAATCAGAAATTTCAATCCCTTTATCCATAACAGCTTCAAAATCACCGCAATCAAGATTAGGCATTAACGCTGTTTGGTATGGCATTTGATCAACTTTTACCAGATTTTGGCGGCGGATTTCTATGGGATCAAATTTTAATTCGCGAGCGGCTATATCTAATAAGCGCTCCAAAACATAAGCAGCTTCGGGTCGTCCAGCACCACGATAAGGAGCGGTTGACCCCATATTCGTAAATAAACAACGTGTGGTTACATCAATGGTCGGAATAGCATAAACACCTGACAACAAGACGGAAAAGAACATTGGAGTAACGCCGGCAGCCTGACTTAAATATGCACCAACATTATAATCAGCTGAAACACGAAGACCAACTATCTTTCCTTTTGCGTCAAAAGCCATTTCACAATCAGCAATTACATCTCGACCATGGCTATCACTCATAAACGATTCAAGTCGCTCACCAACCCATTTAACTGGCCGCCCAGTTAGTTTTGCCGCCCATAAAACGAGAATATCCTCACCATAAGAACCACCTTTCATGCCAAAACCACCACCAACATCTGGTGAAATAACTTGCAACCTAGCCTCCGAAATTTTCAAAATTTCATTGGCAAGCTCTTCACGCACCTTATTAGGCCCTTGATTACCAGAATATAGAGTATATTTCTGTTCACCTTTTTCATAAATACCAATAGAAGTCCTCGGCTCCATTGCATTCGTATTAACCCGATTATTTGAAATTTTAGCCTTGATAATATGATCAGCAGAATTCATTGCTGCTTCTACGCCAGCGACGTTACCAATTTTATACACAAACGATATATTATTTTCTGTTCCTTCCCAAACCAATGGTGCATCACCACCACGAGCTTGCGCTGTGCTAGTTATTGAGTCTAGAGTCTCATATTCGACTTCAATCAACTCGGATGCATCTTTTGCCTGTTCAAGTGTTTCTGCTATTACAAAAGCTACAGGTGCCCCTACACATTTAACGACATCCTTAACTAATGCTCCGTGCGGCCTTTGAACAGCTGGCGCGCCTCCTGTTAACATCGGATTTATGGAATGACATGTAATATTACCTAAACCAGAAGAAGCATAATCTTCACCCCTTAATACAAGAATTACACCGGGTGCTTCTTGTGCCGTGCTTACATCTATTGATACTATTTTAGCATTTGCGTGGGGAGAGCGGAGGACATAACCATGGGCAATATCAGTCATATTAATATCACCGACATAGCGTCCCTGCCCAGTCAAAAACTTCGGATCCTCTTTTCGTGTTACCGGCTGTCCAATTCCAAACTTCATTTCTATTACCCCAATTAATTTTAGAAAGTTTAAATATTTATCCCAAAAGTAACCATACACAACAGATCACCTCATTGTAAAAGATAATAAACAATTACTATCGATGAGAAAGCTGAAATATTGGTGAGATATATAAAATGTAGAAGCGAAGGTCAGTAATACCATTCATCTACAAGCTCGAAAAATTACCTAATAACTGAGTAGATGCCTAAAGAGTTCGCAACCCGCTTATTAGCCTGGTTGATTTGCAGGTAAAGCCTTCTCAAATGCTTGAAGAGCTTGGCAAATCTGTTCAATCTTAAGTAGAATAGTAAAATCAGAGAGATCACAGCCATTTCTCCGAGCATTTGCGATTTGGGGGATTAGGCAGGCATCGGCTATTGTTGGAGCATCTCCATAACTAAATTTTCCTTGCGGACCTTTATCGTAAAACTTTTCATAAGCCATAAATCCAACTCTGATCCAATGTTCTATCCATATTTTCTGATTTTCGGGGGTCACTTCCATTTCATCAGCAAGATAAAGACGTACTCGTAAATTATTGATGGGATGGATATCACATGCCACAATGTTAGCAAGAGCTCGAATTTGCGCACGGTCATTTACGTCTCCAGGAAGAATACTTGGATCTGGATAAACTTCCTCTAAATATTCCATTATTGCCATTGATTGAATAAGTTCAACATCACTATCGATCAAAGTTGGCACAAAATTTTGAGGGTTTATCTCGGTATACTCAGGATTAAATTGCTGTCCGCCATCTTTTGTTAGGTGAATCGGGACCTGTTTATAATCCAATTCTTTTAAATTAAGCGCAATCCGGGCACGATATGCAGCGCCTGAATTGCCAAAATCATATAGAGTAATCATATGTATACTCACGTCACTTTATTAAGTTAGCTAGCTTTCTTAGGACGCCTCTGTTTCTTAGATCGAACGGGCTTTTTTTTAGGTTTTTCTTCCGGTTCAAAATTCAGTACAAAAATACTGGAACACAGATCCCTAAAATTTTTGATACCACTCTGCTTCATTCGTCTTCTCCACTTCAGTTTCTATTTATACTTGACCAAATTAAACTTTGAAGGATGTTAATGTTTCTGAAACAAATAATTCCTCCGGTGTCATTTCTTTACGAGTAACTCCCTGCTCATGGCAATAAGCAAGAAAAGTCTCTAACGTTTTACGGTTACCTTCTATTCCATAAGGCCAGTAATCGCAATCTGGAAAGAACTCGGATTTAGTTTTCTCAAATGTGTCGGGCAACCACGGTAACGGAATACGTGACACATTGATATCCGACATTCGTTCTACCATTTTATCTTTAGCTTCTTCAAAAGCTGTCATTAGGTTTACGGCGATCCAGGGATTTTTTTCATAAATATCTCGTTTAATTGCTATC
>DUBF01000075.1 GCA_012960465.1 Rhodospirillales bacterium
CCCCACCCGCACGATCTGGCTTGCCGAAGATGGCTGGGCGGCGGAGATTATTGATCAGACAAAATTGCCGCATGAATTTGTCACTGTCCGTTTGGAGACAATGAGCGATGCAGCGGTAGCGATCAAAGACATGTGGGTTCGGGGTGCGCCTTTGATTGGCGCAACGGCAGCTTATGGCGTTGCCTTGGCAATGCATGAAGATGCGTCGGATGGCAATCTCAAAGCGATGTATGATCATCTCTATGCAACTCGGCCGACGGCGGTTAATTTGCGCTGGGCTTTGGACAATATGAAGACCTTGCTGGCGCCTCTGCCGGCGGTCGAGCGCAAAGCTGCCGCTTATAAACGTGCGGCTGAGATTTGCGACGAAGACGTCGAGATTTGCTCTAAAATCGGTGACCATGGCGTAGCCATCATTAAAAAAATATCGGAAAAAAAACAGGGCACGACGGTTAATATCCTAACCCATTGTAATGCCGGCTGGCTCGCGACAGTGGATTGGGGCACGGCTTTGGCACCAATCTACAAAGCCTTTAATACCGGCATTGATGTTCATGTCTGGGCTGATGAAACGCGCCCCCGAAACCAAGGCGCTAGCCTTACAGCGTGGGAGCTTGGTCAGCACGGTGTTCCACATACAGTAATCGTTGACAATGTTGGCGGTCATTTGATGCAGCATGGTCAAGTTGATCTGGTGATTACGGGTACGGACCGTACGACCTACACAGGTGATGTCTGTAATAAGATCGGCACCTATCTAAAGGCGCTCGCAGCCTTTGATAACGATGTGCCGTTTTATGTCGGTCTGCCGTCGCCAACGATTGACTGGACGGTGGAGGATGGTGTGCGGGATATACCGATTGAAGAGCGCGATGCCTCGGAGGTTACGGTGATGGTAGGCAAAGATAAATCAGGCGCTGTTTCAGAGGTGCAGATTACACCTGACGGCTCGCCTGCTACCAATTATGCATTTGATGTTACACCCCGCCGCTTGGTCACCGGCCTTATTACTGAGCGAGGCGTGAGTGAGGCAAGCGCTGTGGGTTTGAAAAAACTTTTCCCCGAATTTTCCTAACTCCATAATACGGCTTTGGTCATAACGTTGCTTTATCTGGCTTTCCACCATTTTGGCGGCGGGCGGTTATTAGGCCAAAAGTTAAAGACTTGATTTAAAAAATTTCGAAATATTCTTTGTGTTCCCAATCGGTGACGGTTGAGAGAAAGCGTGAGATTTCAGCTTCTTTGATATGTAAAATATAGTCGATGAACTGATCGCCAAATTTTTCTCGGAAATAGCTATTTTCTCTCAGGGCAAGTGTGGCTTCCAGCAAGGAGCGCGGTAGTGGTGTTGCCTGGGTATCATAGGCTGCGTCTACTGGAATGGAGGGTTCAAGTTTATTTTGGATGCCATCAAGACCAGAATAGATCTGAGAAGCAAGATAAAGATACGGATTAGCTGCAGGCTCACCGATCCTATTTTCAATACGCGTTGCCGGATCATTTACGCCACCAACAACCCGTAGCATAGCACCCCGGTTATCCTTACCCCAGAGTGCGCGGTCTGGGGCCAATGAATAGGGCTGGTAGCGTTTATAACCATTGATGGTTGGCGTTGAGAAAACTGAGGCCCCTCTCGCATGTTTCAAAAGCCCCGCAATGAATTGTAATCCAAGCGTTGAGATGACTTCTTCGGCTTTTTTGGGGACGAATTCATTTTCCCCAGTTTTCTGTTTAACTAAAGATTGGTGAAGATGCCATCCAGACGAAAATAAATTGGGCAAATTGGGACGGCACATGAATGTTGCGTGTAGACCCTGCCTGTGGGCTATTTGTTTAACTGCACTTCGGAACAATATCATGTCGTCGGCAGTAGCTAGGCCGATACCTGGATCAAAAGTAATTTCTACCTGGCTAGGTCCAAATTCAACTTCTAGTGTCCTAAGCGGAAGGCCTATATCAAGTAGCTGACGACGCAAGGTCTCGAGATAGGGATCAATTTCGTCCATGCGCTGTTCTGTAAGGTATTGAAAGCCATGGGCTAGAAGGCTGACTTCTGGTGGCTCGGCTGGTTGACCAGCTTGTTCAGGGCGCAGTTTTGCATCTTCGAGTTTAAAAAGGTGAAATTCAACTTCCAGTCCACTTATATAGTCGTAGCCGATGTTACTTAAATCACCCAGCGCATTCCGCAAAATTTGCCGAGTTGAGAATGGCACTGGTTTTCCATTTGGGAAATAAATGTCAGCCATTATCCATCCGGTTTTATGAGCCCAGGGCAGGACCCGGAAAGTTGTAGGGTCGGGCAGCATCAAAAAATCGCCACCGCCTGTCATCTCATCCATACCCAAGCCGCCACCTTCTGTGAACCATGGGAAGACGGTTTTGTGGGAAGTATCTTTGGCCAGTAAGGTTGTCACCATACTAACTCCATTCACCAAGGCGGAAGGTATTTCATCGGCTACTAGCGTTTTGCCGCGAAGAATACCGTGTTGATCTGGAAAGGAAATTCGGACAACCTCTAGATCAAGGCCTTTGATCTTCTTTTCAACTTCTTTGGCGGCAGCTTTTTGTTCGGGGCTCCACAATCCAAAACGTTCTGCAAAATTATTCTGACCCATACTTCCTTTGCGCATCTTCGCTCTTTCCCCCATTTAAAGGTCTGCGTTCCAGGGGCAGTTGGCTTTGCGCTTTGCATCGCCGTCGCGCCAAAAGGTATCACAGTCTGCGGTTGAGCCAATAGCATCGAGTGCAATTGGTCCTTTAATGCTATCGTCATTTTCATTCATAACAGCACCGATTATATTAAGGTCACCCTTTTCTACTTTTGCAATTGTTTGGAACAGTAGGCGTCGATAGGCTGAGATAGCTTTGTCTGTCGTGCTTAAATGTTCTTTGGCTCTGTTCTGAATAGTACCCATAGATTCGCACGCCCATTGGTCATGTACATTGATATCCATACCCATGCCAGTATAAGTGAGGTTCTTTTGTTCTTCAGAATTGTAGCCATATTGATTGGCCTTGTTTTTTAGTGGTGCATAATCCGGTAATGTATGCTCCGCTAATCTTTGTTCGCGCATTTTAGCTTTGTCGATGGGTTCGGTGAAGCTCGTGAACATGGCATACCAAAAACAATTTTGGTCATCAATTGGGACGTGCCATTGGGTTATGGTCATTGTATTTGACATGGGGATGGAGATGGCACAGGGAAATACTTGGTTGGTTACTCGTATGTGGGTCTGTCCTTTTTCAAGGTGACGCAATGTTTTAATACGAATTCCATAGTAAGTCTCTTCAAGCTCAATTTGCGGGCGATGATAATCACGTAATATTTTAGTAATTGGTATATCTGTATTAGCAGCGGTATCTCGAAATTGTTTGCCATATTGATCCTCAGGATCCTCATCTTTAAAAAACCGGTGCAAAAAAGAAGGGTGCGCTGGATCGATGCCAACTTCTAAGGCCTGTAGCCAATTACATTGCCAGAGACCCTTAAAAGAAAATACGTGACTGTCTGGAGCCTCTAAACAATCTAGGGTTGGTAAAGCGGGAACCTCACCCTTGCCCATGAAGGCAAATATAATACCATTTCTTTCAATCACTGGGTATGCAGTTGTTTTTATTTTTTTGAATAATATTGAATCTTCTGGCTCCGCAGGTTGTTCAAGACATTGGCCGTCTGTGCTGAAATACCAACCATGAAATGGACATCTCAGTCCTTCCTTTTCTAGTCGACCATAGCATAGATCGACACCACGGTGTGGGCATTGACGGTCTATTAATCCTAATTCACCATTTTCATTCCTAAAAAGAACCAAATCTTCGCCCATTAATCTAATAGGAACTAGAGGTCGATTGCTATTAAGCTCATCACTCAGCGCAGCTGGCATCCAATATTGCCGTAGTGTCTTACCCGCACCTGTACCTGATCCGGTCTGCGTCAAAAGCTCACTTCTATCTCTTTTCATATTGGGGACTTCCTGGATTTATCATCTAACAGTATAGGATGATTTTATACGTTAAATTAATCATTATATAAGAATTGCTAACAATAATAAATAACGGCACTTAATTTAGATGTTCAAATAAGTTTATCTAATCTATTACGGCAATAGCATTTACCTCTAAAAGACATCGAGGATCGGTTGCGAGACGCACAATTTGGACCGTAGTGGAAGCTGGACTGTGTTCGGTAAAGTATTCATTCCAAACTTTATTTAAATCATCTTGTTGTTCCATATTGGTCAAAAAACGATCGCACACAATAACATCTGAAAATGTGGCGCCTGCGGCTTCTAAACCGTGTTTAAGGTTTTCCATAACCGCGCGAGCTTGCCCTTCCATAGTTTCCGGCATGTTATCGAATTCTTCTGGTCGGTGAGGATGATGATGATAAACAGGCGCAGCAGTAACTCCTGCACAATAAATAGTAGAACCCCCCGTTACTTTAATTGCTGGCGCATAAGGCATCCACATTTTTGGCGCATCAGGCCACTGTAAATGTTCAATTTTTTTAGGCATTTTCACTCCTTTTGTTTTTCCCCCAAGTATCTCTTAGCTCGATAGTTTGGTTAAATATTAAATGGCTCGAAGATGTATCTTTATCTGCACTATAATAGCCAAGCCTCTCAAATTGAATTGTCTCGCCTATCGGAGTATTTTTCAAGGCGGATTCAAGTTTACAGTTTGATAAAATTTTTAACGACTCTGAATTAATATCATCTAAAAACTCGCCATTTTCTCCGGGTATTTCTTTTGTAAAGAGATGTTCATATTGTCGAATTTCAGCTTCTATAGCATATGGAGCCGCAACCCAATGTATAGTTCCTTTGACTTTACGGCCATCTGGTGCATTTCCGCCTTTGGTTTCTGGGTCATAGGTACAGCGGATCTCGACAATTTCTTTTTCTTCGTTCTTTAAAACCGCGGTGCAGGTTATGAAGTATGCGTAACGTAAACGCACTTCGCGTCCAGGAGCTAGACGGAAAAACTTTTTAGGTGGATCCTCCATAAAGTCGTCCTGCTCAATGAAAAATTCACGGGTGAATTGTATTTTGCGGGTCCCGGAATTTTCATCATTTGGATTATTTTTTGCTTCGAATTCTTCTGTTTGGCCATCTGGGTAATTTTCAATAACAACTTTTAGGGGTTTGAGTACTGCCATACGACGTAAGGCTATTTGATTCAAATGTTCACGTACGCATGCTTCTAAGGACTGGACCTCGATAGTCGAATTAGATTTTGAAATGCCAATCCTATTGGTAAAATCGCGAATAGCTACTGCCGGATATCCGCGTCGACGGTACCCGCTAATTGTTGGCATGCGTGGGTCATCCCATCCTGAGACATATTTCTCAGATACGAGCTGCTTAAGACGGCGCTTAGAGAGTACAGTATATGTTAAATTTAGTCGGGCAAATTCATATTGACGCGGTTTAGATGGGACCGGTAAATTTGTAATAAACCAATCATAAAGTGGTCTATGGTCTTCAAACTCTATAGTACATATTGAATGGGTTATTTTTTCAATGGCGTCAGATTGACCATGGGCAAAATCGTAATTTGGGTAAATACACCATGCGTTACCAGTTCTCGGATGTTCGGCATGCATTATACGATAAATTACAGGGTCACGAAGATTAATATTCCCCGAAGCCATATCGATTTTTGCGCGTAATACTTTTTCTCCATTTTTAAATTCTCCTGCTCGCATTTTTCTGAATAATGCAAGGTTTTCTGCAATAGAACGGTCTCTGAAAGGACTATTCTTCCCAGGTTCTCTCAAGGTGCCACGATATTCACGGATTTGTATGGCACTTAAATCGTCAATGTAAGCCATATTTTTATTGATCAAATACTCAGCCCAGCTATATAGCTGTTCAAAATAATCGGATGTGTGATGAAGATGCTCTCCCCAATCAAAACCCAGCCATTGAACATCTTCTTTGATAGCGTCGACAAACTCTTGTTCTTCTTTTGATGGGTTTGTGTCGTCAAACCTCAAGTGGCATTGACCAGAGAACTCATTTGCGATGCCAAAATTTAAACAAATAGCTTTGGCGTGCCCAATATGGAGGTGGCCATTAGGTTCCGGTGGAAAGCGTGTCACAACTGATGTATGGTACCCAGATTTCAGATCCTTATTAATAATATCACGGATAAAATCTTGAGTTATATCTTCGTTGGCATCTTGCGTATTGGAAGGTGGGGGCTTCTGATTCATTTAAAGGTAGCCAGTTCTATTCGCTGCGAAACATAATCTAGGTTCTCTATGTGCCAAAAAAAATGCGCCGGACCAAGTTTTGGAACGAAGATCTTACGTCTATTGACTTAGGGTACGCCGCAAAATATCTGCTTGAGGGTTTTGGTGCGCATGCTGGATAATAATGGCTTGAGGTTTTACCTGGCCTCCATAGTACTCCGTATTTAGATCATTTCGTCTGACCATTGCTGAGCCCTTTAATGCAACACCAGTGAAAAAACCTTTCGAGTCACTGTAGACTATAATATCTGCTCCAAGATTTGTGGTAACGGCCCCTTCGAGGCCTGCACCCATACTGCCTATTGCGACGTTCATCCCCGCCGATATTTTGCCTTGGTGTTGGGTTAATGCCTCGACAGCGCCTGGATTTCTGATAATGAAAACGACACCTGATTTTTGACCGCCAAATTGGAGGCCCCAACTACCAGAGGCGAGAGTATAAAATGCTGGATAACCCCAAATCCCGTCAGAATTTTTATTGATCAAAATTCCATTACCTCCTTCTGCACCAGCAAAAAATCCAGCTTTATATATAGAAGGAAAAATTGCAACACCTGCAGCAGCTTTTAGCTGAGAATTGAAACGATCAAAATCACTTCGATTTTTAAGTGTATTTAATGTTCTATTTGCTGCATTTATAATTGCTTCTGAAGTTGTAATGCTGGGTCCGCTAGCGCAAGCAGTAATTCCTATCAAGCTAATTACCAGAGTAATTAGAAATTTGATAGTTGTTACTCCATGGTTATTTACGTTTGGCATTCTTTTTATCCTTTAAGAACCTTCCAGTAAATTTGTATCTAATCAAGAAAATTAATATTTAGTATGTGTCGTCTGATGTTTTAAAAATTTAAAAAATTAAGCTTGATCCCAAACCAATTTCTTAATCTATTTTATAGACCATAACACTTAACTAACTATAAACTCATTAAATATATGTTTACCCGCTGTGAATCGTGATTTTTGTCTTCGGAGGCTTTTTACCTTATTAATTTTCAGATAATGTATGTCTCATTAAAAAGTGAACGCAATAGAAGTTTGGAGTAAGAATGCTTCCCCGCAAGCGAATTTTAATTACTGGTGGTGCTGGATTTATTGGCTCTCACCTATGTGAGCGTCTTGTAGATGCAGGTCATGATGTTATTTGTTTGGATAATTATTTTACTGGTACAAAAGAAAATATATTAAAGTTGCTTGATTATCCAAATTTTGAGTTATTGCGTCATGATGTCACATTTCCGTTATATGTTGAAGTGGATGAAATTTATAATTTAGCTTGCCCAGCATCTCCTGTTCACTATCAATATGACCCTGTCCAGACGACTAAAACTAGTGTTCATGGCGCAATTAATATGTTGGGACTTGCAAAACGCACTGGAGCTAAAATCTTTCAGTCCTCAACCAGTGAAGTCTATGGAGATCCAGCCGTTCATCCCCAAACTGAAGATTATAGAGGTAATGTAAACCCTATTGGACCTCGCGCCTGCTACGATGAGGGTAAACGCTGTGCTGAGACTTTATTTTTTGATTATTACCGTCAACACGACCTTAGGATCCGCGTAGCGCGTATTTTTAATACATACGGGCCTCGTATGCGTCCCGATGATGGCCGAGTTGTATCTAATTTTATTGTGCAAGCGTTGCGTGGTGACGCTATAACCATTTATGGTAACGGTAGTCAGACCCGATCGTTTTGTTTTATTGATGATTTAATTAACGGCTTTATTTGCCTAATGGATGCGCCTGATCATGTTATCGGTCCAATAAACCTTGGAAATCCAAGAGAGTTTACGATTAAACAATTGGCAGAGCTTGTCATTAAAATCACAGGAACTAAATCTAAATTTATTTTTGAGGATTTACCAGAAGATGACCCGTTGCAACGTTGTCCCGATATAGGCTTGGCCAAACAAAAACTTGATTGGCAACCTTCGGTGGATCTCGAAATAGGTCTAGAGAGAACTATCAATTATTTTTCTCAGGTTATCGAATAGTTTTAATATTACATTTTAACCTTTTTATAACTATATTTGCCCAATTTATGCCTTGTTATTATGACTAAATCATAATGACGTTGATGGGGTTATTTTCCGCAGATAGACTTTATTAAAGTATTGCGATACATTATATCCCATTGACGCCCATAAATTCCCATGATATCCCAAATAGATCAGGGAATGCTCCGTACTAAAAATTGGGGCTTGAGTATAATTTGACGGTGTACCGTATGTTCTTTTTGTAAGAACTTTTGTTTTTATTGACAATGAACAATAGGTTTCCGTCGTAATGTTTTAAGGCGGACAGAATGACTGCGTTAATCGGCCGGCATACCAATAAGATTGATAAGAAGGGACGGGTTTCTGTTCCTAAGGCATTTCGTAATGCTCTTTCCTCCCCAGTTTCAGAAGAACGAGGTGCTTCAACTTTATTTTCTGGGATTTATCTCTACCGGTCATTTAAATATTCAGCTATCGAGGGTTGTGGTGAAGCATTCATACAGCGTGTAGTTGATAGTTTAGATGAACTTGAATTGTTTTCTGATGAACAAGACGATCTTGCGATTACGCTGTTAGAGAACTCATATCAAATGGCATACGATACTGAAGGTCGCATATTTTTACCTGTTGAATTGAGAACTTACGCAGGCCTTAGTGACGAAGCTATATTTGTTGGTCGAGGCACTCGCTTTCAAGTTTGGCAGCCTGAAGCCTACAATATTCATAACAAAAACTCCTTCGAACGGGTCCGATCTCAAGGAGCCACATTACGCCTTAAAAAATTACAAGAAGGATTTGACCAATGAGTTTTGGTCATATCTCTGTGATGACCCAGGAAGTGTTATCTGGATTAAAACTCCGTGATGGTGGAACCTATATTGATGGGACATTTGGTCAAGGCGGCTATACCAGAGCCATGCTAGATGCTGCGACAACCAGGGTCTTTGGAATCGATCGTGATCCTGCTGCGATTACTTTTGGAACTAAATTAATTAGTAAGTATGATGGGCGGTTGACCCTGCTTCAGGGTTGTTTTGGTGATATGGTATCAATTATGGCTGATGAGGGTATCAGTCGCGTTGATGGAGTAATGCTTGATTTGGGTGTGTCATCTCCTCAAATTGATGACCCTAAACGAGGGTTTTCTTTCCGTTATGATGGACCGCTTGACATGCGAATGGAATGCGAAGGACCGACAGCTGCTGATTTTATTAACCATGCGTCTGAAGAAGAAATTGCTGACGTTATATTTCAATATGGTGAGGAGCGTTATTCCCGTCGAATTGCCCGCGGAATTGTTGAGGCCCGCAAAATCAAACCTATTTTATCAACTTCTCAATTAGTGCAAGTTATTCATGCCAATGTGCGCCGTGCTAAGGATGGGATTGACCCTGCGACCAGAACCTTTATGGCACTTCGTATTCAAGTAAATGATGAACTTGGTGAGCTGGATCGTGGTCTTATGGGGGCTGAAAAAATTCTTGGTCCAGGCGGCCGTTTGGCCGTTGTTGCTTTTCATTCATTGGAAGATCGGAAGATAAAATCTTTTCTTCACGAACACAGTGGGATAACTGCAAAAGGTTCGCGTCATATGCCTGAAATTATATATCCAAATTTAACACCAAGTTTTAATTTAACAAAACGAGGTGCAATTAAACCTGGAGCAGATGAAGTTATATTAAATCCTCGGGCTAGGTCTGCGAGGCTGCGTGTGGCCGAACGGACTGATGCTCCTGCCTGGTTAAACTAATTGTTTAAATAGAGGGATGGAGAAAATGCGGCAGACAACAATTTTTACTCTCTTACTCGCTGCTATAATGAGTGTTGCTCTGTTCTATTTAAAATATGAAGTGACCGACCTTGAGCACGAACTTGATATTCTTAATGAGGCTATTGTGACTGATCAAGAGGCTATCCATGTTTTAAACGCTGAATGGAGTCATTTGAATGATATTGCTCGAATAAAAGATCTTGCTAAACGCCACCTTAAAATGATTCCAACTGAGCCAAATCAAATTAAGTCGGCTAAAGATCTTTCCGATGGTTTAGTTGGCAAAGAAGACGCTGAAAATAATGTGCCTATCGATAAAACTTGGCTAATGAAAAATAAAAAGGGGTCGCGCTTGTGAAATTTGAACGTCTCCGGCATCCATTTGGTCCCGCTGAGATAAAGGCTCCAGAAAAAGGTTCATCTTCTGAATTTCCTACTCATGTCAAATTCGAAGGTATACGTCGCCAAGCATTGGAGACAGGGCGCAATCGTCTGCTGGTTACTGGAGTCTTATTTACTCTGGCCTTTATTGTTGTGGCCGTTCGTCTGGTTGAACTAGCAGTGGTGGAGCAGGTTGCGGAAGAGTTTCAGGCTCCTCGTCTTGCTGTAGTTTCAGAAATACCCAAAGTCCGCTCTGATATTATTGATCGTAATGGTGTTTTATTGGCAACAAGTTTACCTACAGCGTCACTTTATGCGAACCCCCGCCAGATTTTAGATTCGAAAGAAGCGACCCAGAAATTGGTGCGCGTGTTCCCTAACATCAATAGAAAAAAAATGGCGGAGAAGTTATCATCTAGTAAATCTTTTGTCTGGTTAAAGCGAAATCTTACACCTAAGACACAGTTTTTGGTTAATACATTAGGTATTCCTGGGTTTGATTTTCAACCCACTGAGCGCCGCGTTTATCCTCATGGTCGTTTGGTTGCCCACGCGCTTGGGCTTACCAATATTGACGGGCGCGGGTTGTCAGGTATTGAGGGTTATTTTGATAAAGTTCTTCGTGGAACAGAAAAGCCGCTTGAGTTATCGATCGATATTCGTGTGCAATCTTTGTTGCGTGAAGAGTTAGTAAAAGCAATGTTGGAATTTAGAGCCGTTGGAGCAGCCGGACTTGTATTGGACGCTACTAACGGTGAAGTCCGGGCAATGATTTCATTACCAGACTTTAATCCAAATAAGCCTATTACAGCCTCTGGAGTTGCTGGCTTTAATCGAGTAACTAAGGGCGTTTATGAAATGGGCTCGACGTTTAAATTGTTTACAGTTGCGATGGCACTTGATACTGGCACGGCGAGGCTGAAGGATCATTATGATGCTACCAAGCCGATTAAAATATCCCGCTATAAAATATCCGATTATCACGCAAAAAATCGTTGGCTCTCAGTACCGGAGATCATTATATACTCATCTAATATTGGTGCTGCAAAAATGGCACTTGATGTTGGTACCCTCGGTCAAAAGAAGTATCTAAAACGGTTTGGAATGCTGACGCCAGCTCGTATTGATTTGCCAGAGATAGGCACACCGTTGACGCCCGCTCATTGGCGTCAGATTAATACTATGACCATTTCTTATGGCCATGGTATTTCGGTCAGCCCAATTCAATTAGTTTCTGGAATTGCGGCATTAGTTAATGGCGGTATTTTATATCGCCCTCGAATGATCAAGGTACCTAAAGGGGAAAATATAGCCGGTTCTCGCGTGCTATCTAGAAACACTTCAAAAAAAATGCGCGGATTAATGCGTTTAGTTGTTCGGCATGGAACGGGCCGTAATGCTGATGTGCCCGGTTATCTGATTGGGGGAAAAACGGGTACTTCCAATAAAACGGACCTTCGTGGAGGCTATGATCGAAGTCGCAGAATGTCTTCTTTTGTTGCTGCGTTTCCAATGGATAAACCTAGATATGTTATTTTAATCATGATTGATGAACCTAAAGGAACAAAGCGCACACGCGGTTATGCAACTGGCGGTTGGGTTGCTGCTCCTGTTGTCGCCAATGTTGTAAAAAGGATGGCACCCTTATTGGGTTTGAAACCATCTCAACAAGTAGAAAAGTTACCCAAGCCGGGGGATGATCTATTTATAGCGGCCATGGCAAAGAAGAATTGAATTAAACGAATGTGGGTAATTTGGAGAAATTCGTTTTGCAATTAAAAGAATTATTATTCGATGAAGAATGGAAGAACATGACTGATATAGAGTTTTCAGATGCTGAGATTTTAGGTGTAACTTCTGACTCTCGACAAGTTGAACCAGGCTTTTTATTTGCTGCACTCCCAGGTGAGAATGTAGACGGATCAGATTTTATCATGGATGCAATTAATGCTGGAGCAGTTGCCATACTTACTTCAAATGACATTCGACCTAAAATAAAAAATAATTTTTCAGTTCGTTTTGTGTCAGATCTAAATCCTCGTCAACGATATGCTAAGATTGCAGCTAGATTTTATGAGCCTCAGCCTCCAAATATAGTAGCCGTAACCGGCACAAACGGCAAATCATCGGTGGCTGAATTTACCCGCCAGATTTGGCAAATTTGTGATCAAAAAGCTGCAAGTATAGGTACGCTGGGTTTAATTGCTCCGAGGAAGATGGAAGGAGGAAGCTTAACAACACCTGATCCTGTTGATCTTCACAAAAAACTTATGAAACTTAATAATGATGGTATCCAGAATGTTATTTTAGAGGCGTCGAGCCATGGGCTTGTTCAGTTCCGTTTGGATGGAATTGATATTGGAGTAGCTGCATTTACTAATCTTAGCCGCGACCACTTAGATTATCATAAGACAATGGAAAAATATTTTAGCGCTAAGTGCAGGTTATTTTTGGAGGTTCTTAATCCAGACGGTGTGGCTGTCGTCAATGCAGATGATAATATGGCTTTAAGAATTTCAGCTATGTTAAGAGATCGTAACACTAGTTTTATTGAATTTGGAAGAAATGCAAATGATATTACTCTAAGAAATATTGAGGCTTTACCTGATGGTCAAAGATTATCTTTAAGTGTATTGGGGCATGAATATAAACTAACGTTACCTTTGATTGGTGATTTTCAAACTATGAATGCCTTATGTGCATTAGGTATTGTTATAGCTGGCGGGTTGGATCCAGAAAAGGCGACACGTTCTTTGTCGAAATTACAAGGTGTCAGGGGTCGGATGGAGTTGGCTGCCTGCACTTCTAACGGCTCTAGAGTTTTTGTTGACTATGCCCATACGCCAGATGCCTTAGTAAATGTTTTAAATTCTCTTCGTGCCCATACGAAAAATAAACTTAAGATTGTATTTGGCTGTGGTGGAAATAGGGATCACGGTAAGCGCCTAGAAATGGGGAAAATTGCTGCTCAGTTAGCTGATGAAGTCATTATAACAGATGATAATCCAAGGTACGAGGATGCAGCTATAATTCGTTCGCAAATTATGTCGGCATCTCCAGGTGCAATTGAAATTGCCGATCGTATGGATGCTATCGCAACAGCCATAAAAAGTCTTTCCGCTGGAGACCTGCTGATTGTTGCTGGTAAGGGGCATGAACAAGGTCAAATTATCGGCACCACCGAGCTACCTTTTGATGATGTTAATGCTGTGAAGTGCATCGTTCGGGATAATTTATGACTGACATTCGATCTTTATGGACATCAGAAGAAGCTACCGAGCTAACAGGGGGTAGCTCTTCAACAAATTGGAATGTAACCGGGGTCTCAATTGATAGTAGAACAATTGGGCCAGGGGATCTTTTTATCCCAATTTCTGGCCCTTATTTTGATGGCCACAATTTTATAGAAAGTGCACTGACGAAAGGGGCCGTGGCTTCAATCACTTCTGGCTCTACGGAAGATTTTCCAGAAGGCACACACTTACTGAAGGTAACTGATACTATTAAGGCGCTCAACGAATTGGGACGCGGTGGTCGCAACAGATCAATGGCGAGGGTAATTGCGGTGACAGGTAGCGTAGGTAAGACCGGGGTCAAAGAGGCTCTGGGGAGATTGCTATCTGAGCAAGGTAAGACATCGTTTAGTCTGGGTAGTTTTAATAATCACTTCGGTGTACCACTCTCCTTAGCTCGGCTGCCTAAAAATGCCGATTACGGTATATTTGAATTGGGTATGAACCATTCAGGTGAGCTAAAACAGTTATCTCAAATAGTCCGCCCACACGTTGCGGTAATAACAACCGTTGATATAGCTCATACTGAGTTCTTCTCCTCAACTCATGATATTGCGCGAGCAAAGGCCGAAGTGTTCACGGGTTTGCAAGAAGGTGGTACGGCCATTCTTAATAGAGATAATCAATATTTCAATTTGTTAAACTCGGCAGCACTCTCTGCTGGAGCAGAGAAAGTTATTGCTTTTGGTGTACATAATGATGCTCAGTTTAAACTCGTCGAATTTACATTAAATTCAGAGGGCTCGTCAGTTAAGGTTTGTTTCGATAATAATATTTTTACGTATCAGCTCTCGATACCTGGTCAGCACTGGGTGCAGAATAGTTTGGCTGTACTTGCGGCCGTCTATGCGGTGGGGGCTGATATGACTGCAGCGGCCCGATCATTTGTAAATATCAAACCGTTTAAGGGCCGTGGTCAACTTCATACGATACCGATCCAAGGTGGTCATTTTGAGTTAATTGATGATAGCTATAATGCTTGCCCTGTTTCGGTCGCTGCGGCAATAGAGGTTTTGTCTAGATTAAAACCGAAGTCTTTGGGACGCCGGATTTGTGTGCTCGGTGATATGAAGGAACTTGGAGAAAACTCAACCAAACTTCATTGTGCTCTTGCTAATAAGATTAGTGATGCGCTGGTAGATTTTGTTTTTACAGTGGGGTCAGAGATGAAGTGTATGTGCGATCAACTTCCTAACACAATCAAGATGGGGCACGCGGATAGGTCGGAAGACCTTATTCAGCCTTTGCTCGATGTAATAAAACCCGGTGACATTATTCTAGTGAAAGGATCAGCTAGTTATCAAATGAGTAAAGTTGTTGATCGCTTGTTGAATTTTAAAAATGATTTAATTGTTAGTCCTAACGACATCAAGGAGGGCTTATATGTTATTTAATACTCTCGTGCAATTTTCCGACCAATTCGCATTTTTAAATTTATTCCGCTATATAACCTTTCGAACCGGTGGAGCCTTGATAACCGCCTTGATCGTAAGCTTCATTTGTGGACCGTTTATCATTAACTGGCTTAAGCGTCATCAGAAAAAAGGTCAGCCCATCCGAGACGATGGTCCGCAGGGTCATCTCATCACAAAAGTGGGAACGCCCACGATGGGTGGTGTTATGATTCTATTGGCGCTGGTAATTTCAACGCTTCTTTGGGCCGATTTGTACAACGGTTACATCTGGATGACTATGGGCGTTACAATTAGTTACGGTCTGATAGGTTTTATTGATGACTACATAAAAGTCACACAGCAAAATCCCAAGGGTTTATCGGGAAAGTTAAAGTTACTACTACAATTTTTGATAGCGATCGCTGCTACAATTTATTTTATGACCCTTGTTAAAGATCCTATGGCGACCTCCCTTGCTATACCATTTTTTAAAACAATACTAATTGATTTGGGTTGGTTCTTTATTGTGTTTTCTTCATTAGTCATGGTGGGTTCTTCAAATGCTGTCAATTTAACCGATGGTTTGGATGGTCTGGCAATTGTTCCGGTAATGATTGTTGCGGGTGTTTTTGTTTTGATAGCCTATTTGGTTGGAAATTTTGTATTTTCTAATTATTTACAGCTAAACTATTTACCAGGTGCGGGTGAGCTCTCTATTTTTTGTGGGGCACTTATAGGTGCCGGGCTTGGGTTTCTCTGGTTTAATGCCCCGCCCGCCATGGTTTTTATGGGTGATACTGGCTCACTTGCAATGGGCGGAGCGCTTGGCACTGTTGCCGTAATTACAAAGCACGAACTCGTACTGGCCATTGTTGGCGGTTTGTTTGTGCTGGAAACTGCTTCAGTGATTGTTCAGGTTATATCGTTCAAGCTTACTGGTAAGCGTGTATTTGCAATGGCACCACTGCATCATCACTTTGAGAAAAAAGGCTGGGCTGAGTCAACAATAGTAATACGTTTTTGGATTATTGCGGTGATCCTGGCAATTGCCGGGTTGGCAACATTAAAGCTAAGATAAAAAGTGCGAGTATAAAATTGAAATGATCACTGTAACTTCCTTTGCAAATAAGTCGATCGGGGTTCTTGGGCTGGGCCGTTCTGGCTTGTCAGCAGTGCGAGCTCTTGAAGCTGGTGGTTCTGACGTTTGGGCATGGGATGATATCCCGGAGAAGCGAGATAGTGCTAAAACGGAGGGGGTTAAGCTCACTGATCTTTATCAAAGTGACTTTTCTAAGATTGATACACTAATACTAAGCCCGGGTATTCCAGACCAATATCCAGAACCTCATACTTTAACTGTACGCGCTAGAGAGGCTGGTTGTGCAATTATTTGTGATATTGATTTATTAGCCCGAGAAAATACCACAGCTCGTTTTATTGGTATTTCTGGTACTAATGGAAAGTCAACTACGACGGCTCTAATTGGGCACATATTGAATAGGGCAAACTACCAAGCAGAGATCGGGGGTAATTATGGTATTCCCGCATTGGATCTCTTACCATTAGACGAGAAAGGTACCTATGTTTTAGAAATTTCATCCTATCAACTGGAGCGCATTCCATCTATGAAATTGGATGTTGGAATATTACTTAATATTTCAGCGGATCATTTGGGTAGGCACGGCGGTATGGAAGGTTATGTTGCAGCTAAGAAAATTCTATTTGAACGTGTTAGAGAAGGCTCTAAAACAATAATTGGGATGGAAGATAGTCATTGCCGCGCTATTTGTATGGAATTAATGATTGATCGGGGTGTTGAGAATATAATACCTATTTCTGCTTCATCTCGAGTGCCCGGTGGGGTTTATGTTGATAATGGAGTGCTTATAGATGATCTTGGAAATACGCAAAATATTATTATGGATTTATGCAGTGTTTTAACATTACCTGGCCAACATAATTGGCAAAATACTGCAGCAGCTTATGCCGTCGCTAGGTCTATTGGTATTGAACCAGATATAATTATAGACGCAATTAGATCTTATGGGGGTTTAGCTCATCGTCAGGAATTAGTTCAGTCTACTGATGGAGTTTCTTTCGTTAATGACAGTAAGGCGACTAATACAGAGGCTGCTGCTAAAGCGCTTATATGCTATGAAAATATCCATTGGATTTTAGGTGGTCAGTTTAAAGAAGAAAATTTGGGAGCCATACAATCCGTTCTCCAGCGGGTAGTACACGCCTACCTCATCGGTCATGAGCTTGATGAGTTAGAAAATCTATTGGTCCCGTTTGTCTCCGTTAGCCGATGTGGAGATTTGGAAACAGCTGTGCATGAAGCTCACCGTGATGCAAGTTTAACTATTCCAAGTACAGTTTTATTATCACCTGCTTGTGCCTCTTTTGATCAATTTAAGAATTTTGAAGAACGAGGGGATACTTTTCGTAATATTATTAATGATTTAGGAAATTTTCCATCATGACAACTACATTTTCTCGAACTGATGAGAGTATTTTTGGAAGATGGTGGTGGACTATTGATCGTTGGATGATTGCTGCAATAATAACGATTGCCGCCTGTGGCGCAATTTTGGCGTTGGCTGCAAGCCCAGCGGTTGCTCATCATAAGAATCTAGACACCTTCTTTTTTGCTCGTCGACACTTTACGGTTATACCGGTTTCTTTATTAGTTATGTTTGCAGTATCGCTTTTGAATCGGAGGGGTATCAGACGATTGGCAGTTATTTGTTTTGGGTTCTCAGTTGTTTTGATGATTTTTACTTTGTTGAACGGTGCTGAGATTAAAGGTGCAATACGATGGATTAAACTAGGCGGACTTTCGATTCAGCCTTCGGAGTTTGTGAAGCCAAGCTTTGCCGTTATTTCTGCATGGTTGTTTGCGGCTTGGCGGCTTAAGGAAAATTTTCCTAGCTATTTAGTGTCAGTGGGTCTGTATTTAACCGTCGTAGCTCTATTATTAATGCAACCAGATGTTGGCATGACCATTTTGGTTAGTGTTGTTTGGGGTGTGCAGTTTTTTCTTGCCGGTTTGCCGATGCTATTGGTCTTAGCTATTGGTTTGGTTTTTATTTCTGGTGGTATTGCTGCTTACTTTAATTTTAACCACGTACAAAGCCGGATTGATCGTTTCTTTGATCCAGCCGGTAGTGAGGCCTACCAAGTAGCCCGCTCCCTTGAAGCTTTTCGCAATGGCGGTATTTTTGGCAGAGGTCCTGGTGAAGGTCATGTTAAAGAAGTTTTGCCTGATGCTCATGCTGATTTTATATTTGCTGTAGCCGGTGAGGAATTTGGGCTCATCATGACTTTATTTGTAGCTGGTTTATTTCTCTTTATTGTATTGCGTGGTTTTATTAGGGCTTTTAAAGAAACTGACTTATTTGTCCAACTCGCCGTTGTCGGTTTATTGGTTCAATTTGCATTGCAGGCCATAATAAATATGGCGTCTACACTCAATCTCATGCCGACAAAAGGTATGACGTTGCCACTAATGTCGTATGGCGGTTCCTCAATGGTTGCTTCAGCAATTGGCCTTGGTATGGTGTTGGCCCTTACTCGAGAGAGACCTGGTCAAGGAGATGTGTTGCGTGATCTGGGTGGCAAAGATATGGGCGAGCGATTAATTTATGATCAATAATAATAAGCCTCTCGTAATTTTAGCTGCCGGCGGCACGGGCGGGCATGTTTTTCCAGCTGAAGCTCTAGCTGCTGAACTAATAGAACGAGGTTTTTATTTAGCTTTGATAACAGATCGCCGCGGCGATAACCTAAAGGGTAGATTGTCTGAACTTGATACTTATCGGGTTCGGGCCGGCGGTATCGCTGGCAAACAATTAATCTGGCGAATTATAAGTGGAATAGAAATTCTTATTGGCACTTTTCAGGCTTGGTTACTGTTACGGCGATTAAAACCGGCAGTTGTCGTTGGATTTGGCGGATATTCATCAGTTCCCACAATGTTAGCAGCGGCCTTTTCAGGCAGAAAATCGGTGATCCATGAACAGAACGCTGTCTTAGGCCGTGCAAATAAATTGCTGGCAAGACGGGTCGAAAAAATAGCGATATCTTTTGAGAACTCGCATAAAATTCCAGAAACTTTCCAATCGAAAATTGTTGTGACAGGTATGCCGGTACGCCCATCTGTGACATCTTTGCAGGATCAAACGTATCCAACTATAGGCCAGAATGATGAAGTTAATATTGCAGTATTTGGGGGTAGCCAGGGAGCCCATATATTTAGTGAGGTAGTACCAGATGCTTTAAAGCGCATTAACGAGCCTTTAAGGCGCCGAATAAAAGTCACGCAACAATGTCGTTTGGAAGACGTTGAGCAAGCAAAATCAAGATACAGGGATTTGGATATTAAGGCTGATATTTCCATTTTTTTTAACGATATTCCTAAGCGAATTGCAGATGCCCATTTGGTGATTTGTAGGTCTGGAGCATCGACAATTGCGGAGCTAACAATAATTGGACGCCCAGCAATTTTAGTACCTTATATGTATGCTGTGGATGACCATCAATCCCAGAATGCATATGCAGTTGATGAAATTGGTGGTGGGTGGCTTATTCCGGAAAACGCCTTTACAGAAAAACTGCTAGCTGATCGTTTGGAATCATTATTTTCTATTCCGCAGATATTAGAAAATGCGGGAGCTGCTGCAAAAGCGTTAGGCAAACCCCATGCTGCAAACAAGCTTGCTGAAATAGTGATCGATCTAATACCTGATAATCTTAAAAATGATCTGAGGAAGATTGCATGAGAGGTTTGCCAATTGATCAAGACACCATCATTCATTTTGTAGGTATTGGTGGAATTGGTATGAGTGGTATTGCAGAGGTTTTGCACAATCTCGGTTATGTAGTACAGGGTAGTGATCTAGCGGTAAATAATAATATAAATAGGCTCAGTGATCTTGGTGTGAATGTTATGATTGGGCACGCAGAAGAAAATTTAGGATCCGCGGCCGTTGTTGTAATTTCCTCAGCCATAAAGTTGGGTAATCCAGAATTAGATGCAGCACGGAAGCGCCTCACACCTGTGGTGCGGCGAGCTGAGATGTTAGGTGAGCTAATGCGATTCAAATGGGCTATCGCGGTTGGCGGCACCCACGGTAAAACGACAACAACGTCTCTGGTTGCAGCCTTATTAGAAGAGGCTGAGATGGACCCTACGGTTATAAATGGTGGGATTATAAATGCTTGGGGTACAAATGCTCGCCTTGGTAGTAGTGAATGGATGGTAGCTGAAGCAGATGAATCTGACGGCACTTTTGTTAAGCTTCCTTCAACAATTACTGTAGTAACAAATATTGATTCTGAACATATGGATTACTTCGGTTCTTTCGATCATCTAAAAGACGCATTTGTTTCTTTTATTGAACAAATCCCATTTTATGGGTTTGCTGCTCTTTGTATTGATGATGCTGGAGTGCAAGCAATTATACCGCGGGTTTCTGACCGTAGAGTTATTACCTATGGAGTAACTCCGCAGGCTGATATTCGTGTAGCTGATATTAACACCAGCGCTGATGGATCAAACTTTGATATTATAATTACCGATCGCAAATCAGGTGATGAGCGAATTATTGATAAACTTTATTTACCAATGGTCGGTAATCATAATATTTTAAATTCAGCGGCTGCAATTTCTATCGCTATTGAGTTAGGTTTAACTGATGATGTGATCCGCAAAGGCTTAGGAGGTTTCACCGGTGTAAAGCGGAGATTTACTAAAACTGGGGTAGTGGATGGTATTACTATTATTGATGATTATGGACATCATCCAGCGGAAATATTAGCTGTAGTAAATGCTGCTAGGGTAACGACAGCCGAGGGGCGTGTAATGGCTGTCGTGCAACCACATCGATATTCGCGATTACGAGATTTGTTTGAAGATTTTTGTACATGTTTTAACGACGCTGACATTGTTGTAGTTGCAGATATTTATGCAGCAGGGGAAATGCCTATTGAAGGTGTTACTCAAGCCAGCCTGATTGAAGGTCTGCGAGCCCATGGTCATCGGATGGTCATTCCTTTGGAACATCCAGATGATTTAACTGTTATTGTTAACGAACATATGAATTCAGGTGATCTTGTTGTTTGTCTTGGAGCCGGAAATATTACCGTTTGGGCAAACGACTTGCCTTCTAATTTAGCTAATTTACGTGCTAGTATGGCTAAAGGTAGTTAGTTATGACGGCCATCAAGTTCAGTAATGACTTAGCTGAGCGACTACCGTCACAGCGAGGGCGATTTAAAGCGAACGTGTGTCTCTCCAAATCGACATGGTTTAGGGTTGGAGGGCCAGCGGAAGTAATGTTTTGGCCTGCCGATCTTAATGATTTGATGGTGTTTCTTCAGAATAAACCAGATGCGGTTCCTGTTACAGTGATTGGTATTGGATCTAATCTGATGGTCCGGGACGGCGGAGTTCCGGGTGTGGTTATTCGTCTCAGTAAAGTATTTGAAGAGGTTTCCATATGTGGGATGGAAATTAAAGCGGGTGGCGGTTTATCTAACCTCAAACTTGCCAATGTTGCACGTAAATATGAAATTTCTGGCTTTGAATTTTTGTGCGGAATTCCTGGTACAGTTGGGGGATCTATCCGGATGAATGCGGGTGCTTATGGATTTGAAATCAAGGATATATTGCAACGTGTGACAGCTCTAGATAAAAAAGGAAATTTGATTGATTTATCTGTTTCTGAGTTAAGATACAGTTATCGACATTCGGATATTGCAAAAGATTTGATATATATTGGTGGGTGTTTTAAAGGTTCATCAGCGTCTACTATTAAAATAACCAACCGTATGAAAGCTATTCGAAAAGAACGGGAGCTTGCCCAACCAGTTAAAACACCAACTGGTGGGAGTACATTTGTGAATCCTCCCGGCTATAAGGCTTGGGAACTCATTGATGCTGCTGGTTGTAGAGGTTTAGCGCGGGGCGGGGCTGTTGTTTCTGAGAAACATTGTAATTTTCTTATAAATACAGGTTCTGCTAGTGCCGCTGATCTTGAGGGACTTGGCGAAGAGGTTCGACACCGGGTCTTTGAGGATAGCGGCATAAAGTTGGATTGGGAAATTCAACGTATAGGTATCGGGGTCGGGATTAACTTGCGGGAGCCAAGTGTATGAATCCTTATGTGGTAGTATTATTAGGTGGCAGGTCAAATGAGCGAGAGGTATCACTTATAACTGGAGCAGCTGTTTCAAAAGCTCTAATTGAGTCTGGCTATCGAGTGAAATCAATAGATGTTGAAGACGACATTGGTGCCCTTTTAACTAGTTTAGTTCCTAAGCCAGATGTTGTTTTTAACGCACTACATGGGCGTTACGGCGAAGACGGTTGCATCCAAGGATTGTTAAATTATTTAAATATACGGTACACCCATTCGGGTGTTCTGGCGTCTGCTATGGCGTTTAACAAACCTGTGGCAAAGTCCATTATGGCTAGTGCGGGTATTAAAGTTGCTGAGCATAGAATAGTTACCTTTGACCAATTTTTAAATGATAATGTTATGGCTCCGCCGTATGTGGTGAAACCTCTAAACGAAGGTTCAAGTGTTGGTGTATGGATCGTACAAGTTGGTGATGTCTTTGAACCGAGGAAGGAAAATTGGGTATTCGGTGACAGGGTAATGGTTGAGCGGTTTATTCCGGGACGGGAGCTTACTGTCACGGTTATGGGGGATCGACCTCTGGCAGTTACGGAAGTGATGACGAGGCGAGAATTTTATGACTATGATGCAAAATATATTGATGGTGGGTCTAAGCATATTGTACCTGCGGATATACCAAAAGCGATTTATGAAGAAGCCTTGCATATTTCTCTTTTGGCACATAAAAGCCTCGAGTGCAGGGGCATTTCACGAGTAGATATTCGTTATGATGGTAAGAATCTCTATGTGTTAGAAGTAAATACCCAACCTGGTATGACACCAACTTCATTAGTACCTGAGCAAGCGGCATATTTAAATATATCTTTTAACGAACTGGTAATATGGCTTGTGGAGAATGCAGTTTGCGATGTTTAGCGGTGGTATCTAATGATCCAGTATAACAAATCTAGTGCAAAGAGGAAAAGAGGTCTGCCTCGACGTAGAGTAAAGTCTTTCTGGCAGCATCCTGTATTTGCTGCAAGTGTATTGATATTTATTGCTGGGGGTATCAGTTGTGCTAGTTGGTGGTTTTGGCACAGCGATTGGCTATCTCAGACAGTAAAACGTGCGAAGTCGTCTTTTATTTTAAGTACTGCAAAACAAGGGTTCGTAGTGCGTGAGATTTTAGTCGAGGGACGTATTGAAACTTCGCGTCAAGATTTGCTTGAAGCTTTGCGGCTAAAAAATGGTTCTCCCATACTGGCTTTTAATACTGGAACCGCGCGTATTCGAGTAGAGGCTCTTCCTTGGGTGCAAAAAGTAGTGATTGAACGCCAGCTTCCCGATGTTGTTCATCTTTTTCTTTCGGAGCGTCGACCATTGGCTTTATGGCAGCGTAATGGAATTTTTTCCCTTATTGATATAAATGGGGATTTGATACCACTTAGAGATTTGAGTGCTTATTCTAAATTAATCGTGATAATTGGAAAGGATGCTCCTACCAAGGCGGCTAATCTTTTTAAAGTACTGGCAATGGAACCCCAATTGGCAAGCCGGGTTACGGCAGCAGTTCGAGTTGGTGGGCGGCGTTGGAACCTTCATTTAAATGGTCAAACAGAGATTTTACTACCAGAAAAAGATGCTGACGCCGCTTGGGTCCATCTTGCAAATCTTTATAAGAAACATGATGAGTTGTTTAATAATTTAAAAACTATTGACTTAAGATTGGCAAACCGAATGGCCATTAGGCAAGGCGACAAGAGTGTCGTTAAAAAGGGGGTGAAAGGACTACCAGCGATCCAATCGAAATCAATAGATAATTCACGCAAAAGACTAAAACGCCAAATGCATCCGAACACTAAAGCTATCCCAGCTAGTGGCAAAGAAACATAGAAGTAAAAGAATGATGCAAAAATCGGCTCTAAAAACAACTATTCGTACTGGCCTCATTACAGCGCTTGATGTGGGTACAACAAAAGTCGCCTGTTTTATTGCACGACCATTAGAAAGCGGAGCTGCCGAAGTTATTGGTGTTGGTCATCAAGTTTCAAGAGGTATCAAAAACGGAAATGTTATTGATATGGTGGCTGTCGAGGATAGCATTCGTTCTACAGTTGAGGCAGCTGAGCATATGGCAGGAGAAAACGTCCGTGATGTCGTGTTATGCGTTTCAGGAGCTGTTCCAGAATCAAAGTTGATTTCTTTCGATGTTGTCATTTCTGGTCATGAAATCAGTAATACTGATCTTAAACGCGCACTCGATCCTACTTGGCTCCATAGTCAGCAAGATGATGATCGTCATATTATCCATACGTTACCAGTGGCTTATAACATTGATGGAAATCCCGGTGTCAAAGATCCGCGTGGGATGTTTGCAGAAAAGCTGGGTGTTAATATGCATGTGATTACGGCTTCTGTTGGAGCTCTTCGTAATATCACTGCTTGCGTCAATCGTTGTCACTTAGATGTTGAGCGCCAAGTTGTAGGTTCTTATGCAGCCGGCTTATCTTGTCTTGTTAAAGATGAGAAAGAATTGGGGGTAATTTGTATTGATATGGGTGGCGGTACAACCGATATATCAGTTTTTTTTGATGGGGAAGTTGTTTACACAGATTCAGTTCCATTAGGTGGAAACCATGTAACGAATGATATCGCTCGTGGTCTTTCTACACCATTGACCCATGCTGAACGTATGAAAACGCTTTATGGTAGCGCGATTCCATCGGCTTCTGATGATCAAGAATTTATTAAAGTTCCATTAGTTGGTGAAGCAGATGATGGCGAGAATCAAATTCCACGATCAATGTTAGTCGGTATTATCCGTCCTCGAATTGAAGAAATTTATGAGTTGGTTCGCGAAAAACTCGAGCCAACAGGCTTTGAAAAGGCTGGAGCCCGAAGAGTTGTGTTGACGGGCGGTGGCAGCCAATTAACCGGTGTACGAGAATTAGCGGCTGAAATGATGGATAAACAGGTTCGTTTAGGCCAACCATATTATGTTAAAGGATTGGCGGAATCCGTTAGTGGGCCTGCATTTTCGGCTCCTGCCGGCCTCATTCAATTTGTGCTTAAAGAGCGTAAAGCTATATCCATGACTTCTTCTCTAAATGTAGAAGCACCCAGTGGTAAATTCTCTCGAATAGGAAAATGGCTACGTGAAAACATTTAGGTAACCTTTTGCCGTTAGAATTAGAGCCATTAAACTTGGTCTCAATTTAGAAAATTGAGCGAACGCGTTACTTGAATGTTGGAGAAGCCAATAAATAGTAATAGTTAACATAAGATTTTGATTTGGAGATTATTATGAGCATCAATCTTACATTACCAACTGGCTCAATTGGGTCGGAATTAAAACCCCGCATTACCGTAATTGGTGTTGGTGGTGCTGGCGGTAACGCGGTGAATAATATGATTCAGTCAGGTTTGGAGGGCGTTGAATTTCTAGCTGCTAATTCTGATGCGCAAGCATTAGCACTCTCAAAATCGGAACACCGTATTCAGATGGGGATTAATATTACACAAGGTTTAGGTGCCGGAGCAAACCCCGATATTGGACAGGCTGCTGCTGAAGAGTCCTTGGAAGAGATTATATCCCATATAAAAGATACAAATATGGTTTTCATAACGGCTGGTTTAGGCGGAGGTACTGGCACCGGTGCAGCTCCCGTAATAGCAAAAGCCGCCAAAGAACACGGTATTTTGACTGTTGGTGTAGTAACAAAGCCATTTCAGTTTGAAGGTGTAAATCGTATGAAAATGGCAGAGGCGGGTCTGGAGGAATTGCAACAATTTGTCGATACTCTTCTGATTATACCAAATCAAAATCTGTTTCGTGTGGCAAACGAAAAAACCACATTTGCGGATGCATTTAAAATGGCAGATGACGTTTTGTATTCGGGTGTTAGAGGTGTGACTGATTTAATGGTCATGCCAGGTCTTATCAACTTGGATTTTGCAGATATTAAGTCTGTCATGAGTGAGATGGGTAAGGCGATGATGGGTACTGGTGAGGCCGAAGGAGAACGCCGTGCTACTGAGGCGGCGGAACAAGCCATTGCTAATCCATTATTAGATGATACATCGATGAGTGGTGCGAAGGGGGTCTTGATTAATATTACGGCGGGTACGGATATTACATTGTTTGAAGTTGATGAAGCAGTGAACAGTATCCGTGACGAGGTAGAAGAGAATGTGAATATTATATTTGGTTCAACATTCGATGAAACTCTAGAAGGTAGTGTAAGAGTTTCGGTTGTTGCTACAGGTATCAATTCAATATCGGCCGTTAGAACAGAACCTACGGTGGGCCCTGCTGCGCAAATATTGCCTGAACACACACTGCCTGCAAACAAATCGCATGAGCCTAAAGAAAATATACAACCCATGCTGCAAGACATTTCAATTTTACCCGGAGAAAGGCTGAAAATAAAACAGTCGTTATCAAACGAAGCGGGGTCTGAGTCTGTAAATGATCCTGGTTTACTTCAAACATCTAGAATAGAACCAGTTCAAGGGAAAATGAAAAAAGAAACCACGATTAAAAAAGAGAAATTATTAGAAGATGATGAAATTCCAGCTTTTCTGTCAGAAGCGAAGGTGGATGAGGATGTCTTTATTCCAGCCGAACCTTCGAAAGGATCGATATCTAAAACACCAGTTGATCCGTTTGCGGCCGCTGACATGTTAAATGCAAGTACGGAGACTGAGAATCCAGAACCAACTCGAAAAAGTAGTGGTTTGAGTTTATTTGAACGGGTCACTGGTGTCACTCGAGGAAATAAGAGGCGGCCCGATGATAAAGTCGAGGAGAAAACAACTCGATTGCAACCTCAAATCACTGACGCACCAGATCCAATATTAGAAACAGCAGTCGTTTCTGAAAAAGGAAATACCGAAGTAGCTGCAACGAACGCAGTTCACGAACCTGAAGTTATTCAGGAAGTTGCTGTTGATTTACAAGCAGAGGTTACGGTTGAATTGGATGCGGTTGATGAGGAAGTGTCTGATTCAAAAACAAAAATAAGAATCGACCCAATTGAAGAACCAGTGTCCGAATCAAATGAAGATAATATTGAAGGGAATGT
>DUBF01000076.1 GCA_012960465.1 Rhodospirillales bacterium
TAAGAAAAAACTGGTACCCCGGGAGGGACTTGAACCCACAACAAATGGCTTAAGAGGCCACTGCTCTACCAATTGAGCTACCGAGGCAACCGGCGGAAAGTAATCCAGAAACTAAAGGGTGGGGTCAATCCTTTTCGATCAGTGCAACCCAAGCTTAAAATGCTCAGTCACCCGGTGTCTTTCATATTCGAACTCTGATTCATCTAGTTCGCGACTCTTATCACGAAGGCTGAGCTGAGCGCCCCCAAAAGCTCGGGCTGTTTCCGCCATATTCGAAAGGAGGGTGTTAACCTCAGTCTCCGCTGCTTTCAATGTGACCTGTGCGTCTTCATGCGATTTTTTGAGGGCTACCTGCTCCTTCACCAATTTATCAAATTCAGACACAGTCGCTGCCTCTTTTAACTTAGAATTTTTCAAAAGTGCATCCGCTTCGATAACAGATTGCTGATATTTTACCAGTCGCGCTTCATGTTCACCCTTAACCTTAAGCAATTCCAAGCCTGTTTCTACTTGGTACTGAGCCAGTAAAGATCGCGCAATTAGTAGAGATCCATAAGGGGCTAGCAAGGAGGCTTGCTGGGGCGTCAGCGGTGTTTTAAAAGCCACTTTCATTGCATCTGCGGTTCGGTGTTTTTTCTCTGCTTCAAGCTTAGATTTATTTGCCGATACATTTGATTTCTTTCGGCGTTCTAATTCCTGATAGACGGCCTCAGTTTGTTTTTTGAAATTATTATATACTGATTGATCGCGGAGATCATACGAGTCGTGATCCTCGTCAATTCTAGCCGCATTAAAACGTTTATTAATAGCCGAATGATAATCAGCATTTTTGCGAGCATGATCCGCGCTCCACTTGTTTACAACAGTCATGGCATGGTCCCTATCAGCTTTTGCCTTTCGAGTCAGATTCTTGCTCTCAGTTTCTTTACGGCTTAAATTGAGGGCAACCTTCTTTAAGTTTGCTTCCCCACCTTTCTTTACTGCTAGATATTTGCCTGTGAGCATTATCTCGGTCTTTTTATTTTCGCACTTATCCGCTTGCCTTTCCAGCGCCGGGCCAACCAATTGCGAATAACTTTGATGAGCAGCTTGGAAACGACCAAGCAACCCATTAAGATTAGAACGGACCACCGTCAGTGCTTTTAGATCTGAGGTAACTTTTACTTTTTCTTGTGTTAACTTTACCAACAAAGTTGCTTCGCTAGGGCTCCCTTTAACCTCCTCGGCTAACTTGTCATGCCGAGCTTTAGTATCAGAAAATCGCTTTAAGGTCGGCTTTTCCCGCTGATCGACAAATTGATTCAATGCTTTTTGGGCCGCCTCGAAAACTTTGAACTTGCTTGCCCGCTCGCGCAATGTGTTGTTTTTTGCCTGCTCAAGTTTTCTTAATTCACCTTCCAATCTTTTTTTGGATGCATCTAAATGCCGAACATGTTGACTCACTGCCGAAACGTTTAATCTGGCAGCATCAACTGAACTAACATTAGCGGCATATCTATTATTCAACTCACGGTGAACTGAATCTTTATTCGAATAATCTTTACGAAGTTGCAGAATTTTTTGCTCGGACGGAACTAGCTGAGTTTTAAGTAAATTGACCGCATTAGCCTCAGATTGCATTAGCGTTCTTTTCGCTGTTTGATGTTTATTTTTAGACGCCTCCATTTTTCTCTTAGCATCATCACGCTGACGCACGGAATTATTATATTCCGTCGTAAATTCAGTCTCCCAGCGCTGGTGAGACAATCTGCGAGCCTCAGTTAATTCTAATACTTTTCCTGTCCCTGCAGTTGCCGCCATAATTTCAACAGGTTTGAAATCGCCTTTAAACAAGGCGCGAAGCTTACCGAAGGCAGCCTGCTTAGTTGCTGTATCGTTTTTGTATAGTTCTTGCTGACGTGCCCGGTTATTTTCGAATTTAACTTCTAAGTCAGAAAATTTTTTCTGCAGGTCTGTCAGCTTCTTTTTTTCCTCAGCTAACAACTTTTTAGCATCCTCGAGCCGCCTTGCCTTCCTGTCCTTAAATTCTTTTCCAAAATTTGAATGACTATCCCCAATACCTACATGAACGTGAGTAACCAGAATTTTACTTTGAGCAATAGACCAATTTACATGGGATTTGCGAACAGCTAACTCAACCGATTGGAGAGCTTTCAATGATAAAGCCAACTCCCTTTCTTTGATTGCTTTCAGGAGCATTAATTGACTTTTTTTTGCGTCAAGTTTAGCAAGCTGAGATCGGGCAACTGAGCGGGCCATATATATCTCATTAAAATAACCTTGCCCGCTTACTGCCTGACGACGCTGCTGTTCGTCCATTTGCTTCCAAATATCCCAGGAACGCTTCAATACATTCGGCTCAGATAGAAAGGCAATTTCGTGAATATCGTTGGCCTTTAATCGATGACCTTTAAAAGGTGCTTGAATTCCTACCAAATCACTCCCTTCCCAATTTAATTTACGTAGGCATATCTCCGCCCCCGCGCGGGTATACACACGCCATTGATCACGCGGCTTGGCAGGATTATGTAAAAACACAGCAGCAGCCTCCGAATGACACTTAAATTCTCTTTCCCCAAACAATACAGTTTTCACGATAATGATATTGTCTTTAATGGAAGCAATTTCTCCACCTAGAAAATCACCCGTGCTTAAAAGCACTCCTTCACGACCAGTCTCACCTAATCGAATGCGATCAGCAAATGGTAGAGAAAGTGGTTGGAAAAAAATAGCTGCGGCGTTGACTGTGCTCAAACGAATCCCTTTAGGGTTTCCAATGAAATTAACTTTACTCTCACTCAGTGAGTCAACCGGGTGCGCTATAAAACTTCCGTTCCATGTTAATACACCCGCAGACGGTATGGCTGGAAGCATCGCCGGCAATGGCCTGTCATAAACTGTGCTCAGATTTGACCACCCCAAATTGGGCCCGCTCCATTCCAGACGGAGTATGGCATAACTAGAGAGATTAAGATATTCCAGACGGAAATCATGAGCACCAGGTTCCAATTGAACTGATCCAGCAGCTCGCCGAAACGAATATTCTGCAGGCGTAAACAGAACCTCTTTCCCTGCGATAAGAATACGTGCCCCATCGTCTGAGCCGAGACGGAAATGGTATTTACCCGCCCTGGTCACATTGAGTTTACCCTCAAAGAGAATTGCTCCTGGTTTGTTACCCAACTTATGTACAGCAAGGTAATGTCGGCGGACCGTATCCACTGAACTGGGATTCGGGACTCTTTTATCAGGAAATGTTAAGTGCTTTCCTTTCCAAATACACGTAGAAACATCACTCAGACCAATAGCCTCTCTCGGAGCCGGCTTGAGGCGAACTCGAAGGATATCTGGCCACCTGAAATTTTTGCCCGCCAAGCGAACGCCATCGGAATTAATTTTCTCTAGATTCCCGGAAAACAACCGACCCGCACGCGTTTGTAGTTCGGCGGCATGCAACCAAGTCACGGTGACAAACGTGATAATGGCGGCAAGTAGCGGCATGGGAAAACTCTACCGTTGGTATAGCGGCAGGTAATGATAGGGCATCGAGAGGATCGTGGTGAAGACCGATGTGGTGTATATCGCCCCCACTCCACCGCGGCCCTGGGATTCCCAATGGACGGTATCGCCGGTACGGCGCGCGCTTTTGAGGATGGAGCTACCGACCACGCGGTACCATTGCTCCCACGTTTTTCCACCGATCATATATTGCGCGGGGGCAGCATAAAAGTTGCCGTACACATACCACTCTTGCGAGTCGCGGTGGTTTGCAAAAAGGTAACGCGATCCTTTCATCACCAAGGGATCGTCGTAATGCCCGCACACTTGCAGGGAATAAATGGCGGCAGCCGTGCGGGCGTAGCCGGGGGATGAGCCGGGTTGATAACTAAAACCACCCGAGCTGGCGTGATGACAGGCGCGGACGTATTTCACGGCGTTATCAATGGTGCGCTGGGGTACATCAATGCCGGCGTTCTTAGCCGCGCGAAGGGCGACCACTTGCAGCACGGTGACGGAAATATCCGCATCACGCACCACCGGCCGATAACGCCAACCGCCCTGTGAATTTTGGCTGGCAATGATGAGCTTAATGGTTTTCTCAAGCTTGGCGCGAATGATGGGCGACTTGGTTTGGCCGTAGAGTTCGCCAAGCGCAATGGTGGCCACGCCGTGCCCGTACATATATTGGCCGCTGGCGTATTTTCCATAAATGCCGCCCGGGCCGATTTGGTTGAGCAAATAATTCATCCCCTTGGTGACGTGTTTGCCGTACGGGCCTTCGCCGGGAAGATTGCCGGCGGCTTGGAAAGCGATGAGAACATAACCGGTAAGCGCCACGGGATGGCGCGCTTCCTCGCGACTGCTCCCCCACGAGCCATCCGCCTTTTGCTGACTGGCCATATACTTGAGCGCGCCCTGGATTATTTTTTCCGTGGCGGGCGTGACCTTCACGTTGTCGCGCGGGCGCGGCTTCACTTTGTCTGCACCGGACAAGTCGGGCAAACCCAGCCCAAAGGCGGTGAGGAAT
>DUBF01000077.1 GCA_012960465.1 Rhodospirillales bacterium
CTAATGTATCAGTACTTCTAAGACCATAATTATTTTGTAACGTATTCAACTTACCCAAGAAATAACTTTGCCGCTGTGAAAAGTTTTTTACTTTTGGAAGTTTAGCTACAAATGGTCCAGTTACACTAAATGTATTTTGAACACTCTGATTTATCTGCTTTATCATACCAGCTAATATTCTCGCACTACTACTATCAGATCCAATTGGAGCCCCAGCCGCATTATACTCTATTGTTCCATGAAATTGTAAAAGTGATTTATCGTAGGGAATTACATTTGCTGTTGCTGGATAGATAATTTCCAATGACATAAATTTCTTACCTTCTGCAAATATTTTATCTTTTTGTTTATTACTCAATCCCCCAATTGCCCTTGATAAATCTTCCATCGCAGAAACAAAAGCTTTTTCAAGATCTCCTCTACCAGAAAACATACTCTTTACACCACTAATACTTAATGCCGCTGCACCAAAGTTTTTAATGTGTCCGCCATTTCTAGCTGCAATAAGTTGTCCATCTTTCCAACTTATCATTATATTTTGTCCATCTGTTTTTTCTGTAACAGTTCCCTCATTACTAAGATTGCCTTGTAATGTATTAATAATTAGTGTTCTGAAATCCCCAAACGTAAGATTATTATTATCAAATGGATGATTTAAATGTCCGTATGCGCCGCCCATAAGCAGTAGCTCCTTTCCTTTATTTTTTTGTGTTAAAACATTTTTTGAATTTATTTGTTCGTGAAAATTTTCTTTTTCTTTAACTTCATAACTAAAGCCATCAGCACCACCCACCATCAAATCACCGATGATATTATCAATAGCCGCATCAGTTCCCATCCAATTTACTATTTCCCAGCCCAATGGTTTTACAACATCTGTCATCCATTTTTTGTATTCTCCAACTGCTGCGACAGAACCTTTAGCTTGACCTGCATCTAAATGAGTTACATCCGTTGATACATAATGTTTTTTACCCGGCTTCCTTCTCGAAAATTCCGATGGTACATTATCATTATCCATTGGATCTATCGCGTTATTACTTACTATATAATTTATAATTTTCCAACCAGCCCCACTATATAAGTTATCTATCCAATTTTTTGATGATTTTTCATAATCTTCAAAGTCTTTATAATAAGTTGAAGGACCATCATCAAGATTACCTTGTTGAGTTCCTGTAGATTCTATTAAAAACTCTTCTATTAACTCATCCGTTAGTGTATATGTTTCAAATAACTTTTTAAATTTATTTGTCATCATTTGAAAAACACCTTTATCAAAATAACCGAAAATATTCTTAAAACTCTTTTGTCTCTCACTATCATCAATTTTAGGATTACCCAATAATTCTCTAGCTTTAGTACCACTAATATTACCAGATTGCGGAGCGGCTAAAATATATCCATGTTCATCAAAGCCTTTCATATCCTTTGTATAAGGTTTAAAATATTTACCGCCAAGTCTACCAGAATCTTTATCACCAACTACATAAACAACTGCTGTAGTTTCTGGATCATACTTTTCTAACAAATTTTTTGCAACATATGGTGTTGTTTCTTGAACAATACGATTTGCAGGGATACCCATTTTTTTCATATGCTGTTTCTTCTCTTTAAAATTTAAAGGATGGCGTGGAGGTTGTTTGAGATTAGACGTAGTTACATAAGCTACATTTACCCTCTTTTTCAGCCAATCATATGTAGCAGCGTGGCCAGAATGAAATGGTTGGAATCTTCCGCCGAATACTCCGATTACTTTTTTGATTTTTGATTTTTGTTCAAATATATCACCCACATCTTTTTTATGTGTGGCCACAAGTTGATATTTACCTTTTGGATCTTTCTTTCTAGCCGTTTTCAATTCACTACGAGCAGCACTCTTTGAACCTTTAAATTGAATTACTTTCTTACCATTTTCTAACTTATAATACCCATAAGCTTTTGATGGTTGTATTACATCATCAATTTCTTTATAACCACTTTTCTTATCCGTTTTATTTTTATTAATTCCTTTACGACTTGGTGATGGTAGCATTCCGGAAGGTGCACCAAATTCTTCTTTTACTTCTTCATCAAAATCATCAAAAATATTAACTGTTTTATGTATTCTAAATGTTACTGCTTTTCTACCATTTACCGTTGGCATCCCATGTTTATCTTTGCCAATATTTTTAATCTTCATTTTCTTATTCTTAAACTTACCCACCAATATAGTATCACCTACTTTAACTGGAATTTCTATACTTTCAAAGAAGCGAGATTGACCTGGATCTTTAAATACTTTTTGAAATTTCCTTTGTTTTGTAAGCCAATCCTTTCCAATTTTACTTTTAATTGGAGCTTTCAGAAATTGCTTTATACCTTTATTGACTAACATTTTAAATCTTTTTTTAGCTTGTTCAGCATCTAAATATCTATTATTATCAACTATTAGAAAATTAGATCCTCCAAATAAACCTTGGAAAAACGCTAAGTTATTTTGGACATCCTGCCAACTTGTACGAACAATCGGTTCCAGACTTATGTCAGAGAAACCTGTATTTTCCCTACACGGGCGAACAGTGACGGACACGGGCGGAATGGCGGTTGCGGTCCTGAAAATCCTGGTGTCGGGGGTTCGATTCCCCCTCCGCCCATTAAAGAAAACAATGCATGTGGTGACCTATCACGTGCTGTTTTGCTTTCTGGTTTACCGCACTTTTACCGCACTTACAGCGGTCAGGGCGGTCTCAGCGGGTTCGCGACCACTCAAAACATCATCGACAAGACCGGCCGCAGCGGCTGTGGCATCGGGCAAAGCGTGACCGTAAAGGTCGATGGTAATACTGACTGAAGCGTGCCCGAGCATCTTCGAGATCAGGTGAACGCCGATCCCTGCATTGAGTGCCAGCGTTGCGTAAGTGTGCCGCAGATCGTGAATCGTCATCGCGTCCGTCAGCCCTGCCTTCTTTGTGGCTGGCCGGAAGTGTCGCCGGATAACATTCTGCCGCCTGTGGTGCGTTCCGCCAGCCGTCGAAAACAGCAGATCGTGGCCCTGTCGCCCTTCTCTCATTCGCAACGCCATCTCTGACAACACGGCAGCCCGTGCGATCTCTGGCAGTGGGATCGTCCTCCGACTGGCTGATGTCTTTGGCTGTGGCCGGATCTGTGGGCAGCCGTTCACATCGTCGGAGAGCGTTCGTCGGATCTGCACAAACCGATAGTCGTCGATTATGTGCC
The DNA here is from genome assembly GCA_012960465.1 of Rhodospirillales bacterium. Taxonomy (GTDB): domain Bacteria; phylum Pseudomonadota; class Alphaproteobacteria; order Rhodospirillales; family UBA2165; genus TMED23. Next base: position 3,220 of record DUBF01000077.1, read on the forward strand.
GCACAGAGAGCGCGAACAGTTCACCTTCACGCATCCCAGTTGACAGCAGGATCGTGAACAGATTCTGAAACCGCATCCCGCCAATTGCCGTAAGAAAGCCCCGGCTCTGTTCGTTGTTCATGCAGTGCATGTCACGGTCTGTGACGTTTACTTGCCGTGGCAGCGGGATATGCTCCATCGGATCTTTGCTGATAATGCCCTGCCGTTTGGCGAACTTCACAACCAGCCGCAGAGTGATGAGTATTTTTCGCCGCGTTGACGACGACAGGTCTTGCTTGCCGTCCATCTTTGTGATGATCGCGAATTCGGTCAGATTCTGAATCGGCAACTTCCGGAACATTGGGACGATGTGCCGCCTGATTGTCGTCGCGTAGCTCAGTTGAGTTGATTCCGCAATGCCCGTTTTCTTTGCGTGGAACGGCAACCACTGGTCAGCAACGTCTGAGATCTTCACTTTGTTCGATGGGACGATGTAACCGCCGTCAATCTCTGCCTGAAGTGCCTTTATCTTTTCCTTCAGTTCAGCCTTTGTTTTTGCGTACACCGTTTTTCTTTGCCCGGGGGCGATCGTTACGCACTTTCGGTGATACTTTCCGGCCATTTGGTTTCACTTTCTTTCCAATTGCGTGATTCAGAATCGCCTGAATGATGTTCTCACCAACGAAAAGCACAGCATTGTCAGAGCCACACCTGAGCAATCCGTAATCATCAATCAATACTTCGAGGTAGGTTGGCCCAAAGCCTGGAGAGCTAAGAACCTCCTTTTTTGTGTACACTTCACCGGCACGAATCCGGCTTGCACTTGACATATCGCGTCCGCGCGCCAATAAATAGACGTTCAGAATTTCCTTCCGAGGAATCAGAACAGCCGGGGAGGTGTTCAAGCACCGCTGATCCGGCTACAAAAATGACCGCCACTTGCGGTCTAAGACGGACCGACAACGCGATTAGAGATACAAGGCCAACAGTTCGAGCTGTTGGCCTTTCTCTATGCGCAGTGCGATCCTGTTGACTCACGGTGGTCCGCGATGCAGGACACGCATCGAAGCAGCCTCTGTTGCTGCAGACGAGTTCCAGCCCCGCCTGCTGAATCGTTTCGTGAACGACGCACAGTTTGCAGGCGTCGAGTCCGAAGTCGTCCCGCAACATATCGTTGAGCCGATCGGTCGCCCGTTGTTCGGCTTCGAAGTCGGCGAGTGTCTTACGTCGCTGCTGTGGCTTTGCTTTGGTCGTTGACATCTGGCGTCT
>DUBF01000078.1:0-7836 GCA_012960465.1 Rhodospirillales bacterium
AAGCCAACTTTAGCCGACGCGGCTGAAGCCAACCCGAAGGTCAGTATTGCAGCGCCAATAGATGCACTGATCATTTTTGATAAAACTTTATTCATAATTTTCTTCCCTATTTTGTTTACACTCAAACGGTTTTTTACGGTTGTGTAGACTTGTACTGGTTATCAGAACTACTAAGAATTTCAAAATTAGTTTCCCAATTCATACTTTTGCACAAACGCATCAACAAGCATAACCAGCACCCAGCCTTTAAGTCCACAAGACTTTATTATTTGCGGACATAGCTTCTTTTCTTTATTTATTGTTCTTTAGTTTTTGTTAATTTTCATGCTTTGTAAAACAGTTATTATCAATATTTTGATACAAATTATTGATGTTCTAATATAGGTGGACTATGATTAATTCTCAGGTTTTATTAGTTTAATCACGATTTCCCAGAAAGACCCAATATTTTAGCCGCCAGACGAAGATATTTATATATAAATCAATAATAATTTGTGGTCAACAATGTCTAATTTTTCTTTTGGCGGCAAGCGTATTCAATTGTGTATACATTAACTGACTTCTTTATTGAAAATTCGCTCGAGTTCAACTCGAACCATCGAGACATCGGTGAAAATATCGGGTTTTCCAATCTTTACATTTAGTGAGGTGAGGTCTGGGTAGTCGGCGTAGCAGGCGTCTGCTATACGTTCAGCCAGGGTTTCGACCAGTTTAATACTACTGTCAGATGTCATAGCGCGAACTTTCTCGACAACGGCTTGATAACATATTACCCGCCCATAATTATCATTTGTCGGGCTATCGGGTTCCCGGCGCACAAGTTCAATATCAACTTGGATTCTCTGTGGTTGGAGTAATTCCTGTTCACGGATACCAATAAGGCAGGTGATAATTAGGCCTTCAACATGTATCCGTTGCCATCCAGAAAACTGTTTACGGCTAAGCACGTCCTCCACCTACTCCAACCTTTTAAGGTCAGAGCGGTTAATTGTTGGGAATACTGCGTTAGTGTTTTCCATTATTTTCAATTTTCCTTAAAACAGACCCTCAACATCCCCTTTATTGTTGATATGGATCGCATTTGCTGAAGGCACTCTAGGCAATCCTGGCATCGTCATGATCTCTCCAGTAATAGCAACTATAAATTCAGCTCCTGCCGATAACCTCACTTCGCGTAAATTAATGACGTGTCCTGTCGGTGCACCTTTTAGGTCGGGGTTGGTGGAAAAACTGTATTGTGTCTTAGCGATACAAACCGGGAACTTGCCGTAGCCCGCTTTCTCCCAATCTTTTAGTTGTGACAGAATTTTTGCATCTGCTGTTAGTGCTTTAGCACCATATATATTTTTAGCAATAGATTCGATTTTTTCGAAAAGGGGCATGTTGTCAGGGTAAAGTGGTTTAAACTTAGCCTTACCTGTTTCAACCATCTTGACCACGTGTTTGGCCAGCTCTTGGGTGCCCTTGCTGCCTTCAGCCCAATGATTACAGTCGATTGCCTTAGAGCCTAGCTTCTTAGCCGTATCGCGAACTGCGCGGACCTCTTTGTCAGTATCAGTAATGAAACGGTTGATGGCTACAACTGCCGGCACACCAAATTTTTTGATATTTTTGAGGTGACGGGCGAGGTTTTCGCATCCTTTTTTGACAGCAGCAACGTTTTCTTTTCCAAGATCATTTTTCCCTACACCGCCGTGCATTTTTAGGGCACGCACAGTAGCGACAATGACTACAGCTGATGGCGCAAGCCCGGCTTTACGACACTTGATATCAAAAAACTTCTCAGCGCCAAGATCTGCCCCAAAGCCCGCTTCAGTCACGACGTAATCTGCCATTTTGAGAGCCGTTTTAGTGGCAATTACCGAGTTGCATCCATGCGCAATATTGGCGAATGGCCCCCCATGAATGAAGGCCGGGTTATTCTCCAGGGTCTGAACTAGGTTTGGCATCAGGGCATCTTTCAGCAGCACCGTCATCGCCCCGGATGCTTGTATTTCTTTCGCCCGGATCGGTTTACGGTCACGACTGTAACCAATGACAATATTATCAATTCGGCGGGACAGATCCTTAAGGTCAGTAGCCAGGCAGAAAATAGCCATAACTTCCGATGCAGCGGTGATATCAAAACCAGATTCCCTCGGAAATCCGTTAGCAGCGCCGCCCAATGAACAGGCAACTTCGCGAAGTGCTCTGTCATTCATGTCTACAACACGACGCCAAACGACACGGCGGGTGTCAATGGCTGGCTTGTGTCCCCAATAAATGTGGTTGTCGACCATTGCAGAGAGAAGGTTATGCGCTGCTCCAATAGCATGGAAATCACCCGTGAAGTGCAGATTTATATCTTCCATTGGTACAACTTGTGCGTACCCGCCACCTGCTGCACCACCCTTCATACCGAAGCACGGACCTAACGACGGCTCACGGATGCAAATAGTAGCTTTTTTGCCAATACTGTTAAGGCCATCACCGAGACCAACAGTTGTGGTTGTCTTTCCTTCACCTGCAGGTGTCGGGGTAATTGCAGTTACAAGTATCAGTTTGCCATCAGGTTTTCGTGATTGTTTTTTTATGTATTCATAGGAGAGTTTTGCTTTGTGTGGCCCATATTGAATTAATGCGTCACCAGGTACGCCGAGCTTGGCGCTAATTTCCGTAATTGGCTGCATTTCTGCTTTTCTGGCTATTTCAATATCACTCATGTACACAATTCCCCATCAAATTTTGCATCAAAAAAACCGCCGCGAAAAACTCGCGAAGTCTTTATAGTTCTTCAAAATTCCGGAAAGACTTATCCTTTTTTCTCAAGCTTCGGATTGGTTCCACAAAGTTTGAACCTCAACTTGATCGGAAAAAGAAGGCTCTCCAAGTTTGCCTTCTCCGGTTTCGTTGGGATATTCGAACACTTAATTAAATTTGTAAAAACTATTTTTCTTATAACATAGTAGATTTCTTCAATCACAACATAATGGAACCCATACAACGCCGCGACACCGGAAACCAATCATAAGGCTACATTAGGTCGGTTAAGATTTTAGCTATTGGCAACGGTAGTTCTGTTTATGGCAACTATTGGGGAAGTCGCTGAGATGAAATGGCCAGTCGCAACGAGTGTTTTTGCGCTGGGCTTTAGCTCGGGTTCTACAAAAGTTTTTTAAATCCATCTACTCCACGTTAGCCAATGTTTTATTGCGACTTAGCAAGACGGGTAGGGGAATAGTGCTGCTTGATGTCTGTAGAACTATAGCGCCGAAGGCGCCTTGGTTAGCGGGAGGGTCTGGGCTCTTCTCGATATAACTGATTTCCCATCTAGATAATGAACTTCAATTCGAGATCTACAGGCACACGTATAGTATGTTATCGGATCAATTTTATCAGAGAAAATCTTCAATTTTCAAGCGGGTTTTGTGAACCGTCCATGTAATTATTGCAATATTTAGAATTATTTAAGTTGCTATTTTAGCCACCCTTTTTAATTATATATGTAAAAACACCTTGAGAATTATTACTTTCAAGTAACTCGTGGCCCGCTGTATGACAGAAATGATTGAAGTCTATGACTGAGGCTGGATCAGTTGCAAAGATTTTTAAGGTATTACCTTTCTTTATTTTCTCCATAGCTTTTTTAGCTTTTAATACCGGTAAGGGACAGTTCAAACCTTTGGTATCAAGCTCCAGTTCCATATTTTGGTTCCTATTTGACTGTTTTCAAAGTGATACAACATATAGCTGTTGGTAGTTAATCAATCAATCAAACTAATCGTTTATGATTGAATGTATGTAGTTTTGAATGGTTTTAATTAAATATCTTTACTTACAGGGTGCTCCACAGGGTGCGCATGACTTTCCTATAGCAGTCTGAGATAGCAATTTATCTGAACTTTTACTTGTTAGGTGGTCCGCTATCATAAACATGAATGTTAACAAAATTATTGTAAAATAGATAGATTTAGGGGATAGAAGTTTTTTCATATCTCAACTGTTAATTTTAAAACCAAAAAATGGTCTGAGTTTTAATCCAACCCAGCTTCCGGCTAAAGCCATTCCAAACCATATCCAACCGTGGAGGCTTCCTGATGCGGTGCCCGCTAAGAATGCTCCTATATTACAACCAAATGATAATCTTGCACCAATACCCATTATTAGGCCACCTATGGCGGCCGCAAGTAATTGCTTGTTTCCTGGCCACTCATTATTTTTCAATTTTCCCGCGACAGCGGCAGTAATGCCTGCGCCAATTATCATTCCGATATCCATAAGGCTACTAATGTTTGATAATACTGAGAGCTCCAAAGCTCGTTTTGGACCAGGCCATGTCCAAAATGTAAAATCAGTCATGGTCATGCCTAGGCCCTGGAGGGCTTTAGCTCCCCATAACGTAAATCCAAAAGTTACACCCCAGGGATGTCCAGATAATATAAAGACGGTACAGCACAGTAATGCAATTATTAATGTTCCAAAAATAAGGTGCTGAGGAAGTTTTTGATCTCGAGAGTATCCAAATAAATAAAAACCAACCGAAACTGAACTTAATAAAAAGATATTGATTGTTGCTTTAAGTGCAGTGCTTAAATCCCCTCCAATAACAATGGGTCCAAGAGATCCCCATAATAAAACCGGCGGTAAAATTATAGATCCAATCACTGAACCAACGATAAAAAAAGGAAGCGCTATTATCATGCGTCCAGAACTAGCACCAAAGCTAAATAATACTCCAGAGCCACAACCGTTAGCCAATTGCATGCCAATTCCAAATAAGAATGCTCCCATGAAGAGTGAAATCGATACAGGCGCAACACTGCCGGACGCATCAATACCCCATAATTTTGCTGGGATAAAAATAATAGCACAAATTGCAGCTAGGCAAAAATGAGCTGACAGCTGCATACTGTGACCATGAACTAGAAAATTTCTCCATCCAGAGGCAAATCCGTATTGGAAATATAAGAAAAAGCCCCCTAAGAGGACGCCTAAGCAAAAGAGGGTAACGCCATCAAACCCAGTATCAAGTGAAATCAACCCTAAAATGATTAGGGTTATAACAAATAAAAATATTAGGCTACGGTATTCAACAAAAATAGTCCCGAATAAATTGGACTGTGAAAATGATTGACTAGGGGGTGTATTAAACACAATACTTTCAGCTTTTCAGGTTTTTATAAAAGAAACAACAGCCGGTATAGTATTCTACCGGCTGCTATAATAAACTTTAAAAATTATCCCTTTGTGTTTTTGAAAAAGCCTTTAATCTTTTGAAGATTTGACTGATCGTCAATCACCGGGTTGCTTTTATTGGCAGTCCATTCAACCATTGAACCGTCATAAAGTTTTACATTTTTCTTGCCGAGAACTTCAGACAATACAAACCAATTGGTTGCGGCCCAATGCCCAGTATTACAATATGAAACTATAGGCTTTGAATCGATTATTGAATAGATACTTTCTAATTCTTTCTGGTCTTTAAGTCTGTTTGATTTTGTATCGTATGAGTTGGCTTGAGATAAATGCAGAGCGCCAGGAATTCGTCCCGATAATTTAGCTTTTTTGTGTTTAGCTTTTCCTAAAAATTGATCTTCAGTTCTTCCGTCTACCAAAATAACATCTTTTTGTTGCTCAACAATTCCTGCAACATTTTCTGTTGAGATGTAGCTATTTGGCTTAAAAGAAGCCACAAAGTTGCCTTGATTTATTTTATTCGGATTATTCTTTTCGATTAAAGTTGGAAATTTTTTAGACCAAGCCCGATAGCCTCCATCTAGTATTGATACATTAGAGTGGCCAAAAGCTTTAAAACTCCAGTAAGCACGAGCTGACGAGCCAAAGTCTGAGGAACTTACACCTGCTGGAATTAAAATTACATGGCTATCAGATGAAACGCCGAGCTTACGAGCTAGAGCTTGGAATTGTTCAGCTGATGGTACTAGACCTACGACACCGTTTTTGCTAGTTCGCCACCCATCTTTTAAGTAATCTGAATGCACAGAACCTGGAATGTGACCCTTCAAGTAAGTTTGATATGATCCACCATCAATCTTATTGCGAAGATCTATTTTAACAACTTTTGGGTTGGTAATATTTTTTTTAAGCCATATTGAATTAACCAAAGGGTTCGCGGTTACAAGGTTGCTGATTCCTAAAAAAATAATGCTACTAATCACTAATAATTTTAATTTATTCATACTATTACTCCTATAATTGGCGTCTAAACCTAACTAATTTAGACAAAGATTTTCTTATTATACAATATTATAGAGTATTATTTATAATAATACAAATTAACTGTTATAAATAATTATATAACAAATATATAGTGTATTTAAAAAGTAAACTGCTTCTGACGTTTTTAAGCGTCAAGTTTTGATTATTTTAGTTCTTAAACTGAGGTTACAGGATTAAGAACAATATTTTCTGTTTAATGCTTCCTTTTATTTTAATACGTGTTGAAACTACAACATCAATAAGATATCCAAGAGCGATAATTATTGTGTTTGTGAGGATAAATAGATGAGCAAAAAAGATTTAACCAGCTTACGTGGAACCTTAGATTGGCTGCGAGAAGAAGGTGATTTGTTAGAAACAGAAAAAGAAGTTGATCCTAACTTGGAAATCACTGGACTTCAAAAACATTTAGATGGAGGTCCTCCAATATTATTCGAAAATGTAAAGGGAATGCCGCACGCGCGAGCCGTAACAAATTTATTCTCAGATATAGGTATTATTGAAAAAATGTTCAATTGGGATGGACCAGTTGATCGAACCAAGAAGCTCGCGCACGCTTTAACCCATCCAGTTCCGCCGGTTGAAATCTCACAGTCTGAGGCACCCGCACAAGAACATGTGATTACAGAAGATCTCGATGTTAATAAGTGGATTACCGCCATTCGACATACCGAGCTTGAAACAGTTGATAAGACGGTAGGTTCAGGTATTTCCTGTGTGATTGGAGATTATTTCGATGGTGGAAGCCATATTGGCTATAACCGGATGAATTTTCGCTGGGGTAATGTTGGTACGTTCCAGATTTCACCAGGCTCACATATGTGGCAAATTATGACTGCAAACTATCATGATGATAAACCCATACCTTTGACTATGTGTTTTGGTGTGCCACCGGCATGCACACTGTTGGCAGGATCTGGTTTTGATTATGCCATTTTGCCGAAGGGCTGTGACGAAATAGGGATGGCAGGCGCCGTGCAAGGTAGTCCCATTCGATTGGTAAAGTGTCAGACCATTGATGCCCTGACATTGGCAGATTCTGAATATGTTTTAGAAGGTTACCTTCATCCCAGAGACAAAAGATATGAAACCATCGAATCTGAGGAAGCAGGGGTTCAGGGTAAAACCTTTTTCCACCCAGAATGGGCTGGTTATATGGGAAAAGCCTACAAGGCGCCAACCTTTCATGTAACAGGTATTACTATGCGTAAGCCTGAAGGGAAGCCTGTAATTTATCCGCTTGGCGTGCACACCTCAGATGATTCCAATATTGATACAACCGTTCGAGAGTCAGCTATCTACGAGCTATGTGATCGATTGCAACCTGGAATTATACAGGACTGCCATATACCGTACAGCATGACAGATTGGGGTGGTTGCATTATCCAGGTGAAAAAGCGAAACCGAATTGAGGAAGGTTGGCAGAGGAATTTTCTTTCGGCCATATTATCGTGTTCACAGGGGATGCGTTTAGCGATAGCGGTAAGTGAAGATGTCGATATTTATTCTATGGATGATATCATGTGGAACTTGACCACACGTGTAAATCCAAGAACAGATATTTTAAACCCAATTCCTGGAGGGCGTGGACAAACGTTTATGCCATCGGAGAGAATG
>DUBF01000078.1:7865-26625 GCA_012960465.1 Rhodospirillales bacterium
AGTTTGAAGGTGGTATGGGAATTGACGCTACCGTTCCTTTTGGTTATGAGCAGGATTTCCACCGGCCAGTTTATCCTGTTGATAAAGTTAAACCCGAAGACTTCCTGACAGATGATCAAATTAAACATGCTAAAAGTTATATGCATGGTTGGGTCCATTCTTTGGCCAGAACTGGTAGATAAAGTGATCAAATTGGGGCAATGCGACAGACCATTGTTCCAATTTCTATAAAAAATTGGTTATGGGTGTTATAAAAAATAACCGCCTTTATTATTGGTTAGCACACCAAGCGGAAGCTAATTCCGATAAAACGTTTATCCGAAGTGTTGATCAAAATAGTTTAATTACATATCGCGAATTCTATCAGACATGTTGCAAAATTTCTGAGTTTTTTAAATCCAACGGTTTTGTAAAGAATGATCGTGTGGCTTTGATGTCAAATAACTCGATAGAGCATTTGTTAACGTATATTGGCACCATGTTCTATGGCATCACAATTTGCACAATTCATGTTGAGATGAATGCTCTCTATCTAGATGAAATAATTGATTCAATTAAACCTAAACTTATACTATTTGATGATCAGGAAGGATGGGAACTTAATTCAATAAAAGATATTCAAATGATCCCTTTAGGAGATTATCAACATCCCGGAAAAGGAACATTTTTTAGTGAACTGCGTAAATTTTCCAGGCAGGCAATCGATAGAGTAGACCCTCCAGTTAATGAGTTGGGTGATATCGCTTCCATTTTTTATACATCTGGCACATCATCTAAACCAAAGGGTGTTATGTATAATTATCGTGATCTATTCGAAAATGCTATTGAGGTGGCCAGAGGTTTTAATTTAAGCGCAAATGATCGTATTCTTGACTTTAGGTCTTTTAACTGGATGTCAGCACAGGTCCTTAGCGCACTAGGGGTCGTATCGGTTGGCGCTACGCTAATTTTGGCTCGTAAATTTTCATCGAGTGAATTTTTTTATTGGATTAGAGATCATAAAGTTACTATCGCGGTGGGCAATCCAACAACAATAAATATGCTGATCAATAAGCCGTCGGAAATTAGAGGGCGACTAATCCCTCATTTACGATTTGTTACTTCAAGTTCTGCACCTTTATTATTAGCAGACTGGCAAAAATTTGAGGAATTGTATGGCGTCCAAATTTCTCAAGGTTACGGGTCGAGTGAGACGGGATGGATTTCAGCTAGTCATGAAAATTGCAGGAAGAAAGGCTCTGTTGGCAAACCTTTGCCTTATCAGAATTTGACGATAGTAAATGACGAAGGAGATAAATTACCACGGTGTTCGATCGGTTATATTGAGTTGGGACCGCTTGCAGATACTGAGTTTAAATATCTGGGTGAAGACGGAAAGAAGAAAATTTCAGCTACGGGGCGAATATTGACTGGTGATACGGGCTATCTTGACGAGGACGGGTTTTTGTTTATTTCAGGGCGACAAAAGGAATTAATTATTCGTGGAGGTATTAATATCTCGCCTGTTGAAATTGAAAATATTTTATTACAACTTTCTGGAATCGCTGAGGCCGCAGTCATTGGCGTGGAAGATAGTATTTACGGAGAAAGCATCGCAGCTCTTGTTGTATTGCGGGAAGGCCATGCATTAGAGTCATCCATGATAATTAGTTATTGCAAGGATAACCTAACTACTGTCAAAATACCAACATTGTTAGCATTTGTTGATGATTTGCCAAAAACGGATCGTGAAAAGCTAGATCGAAAAAGTTTGAAACAGTTATGGGCTGTTTCGGAAAAAGAAAAAGTACTATAAATTAACGACTAAACTTATCAAAGGAGAGGATCTATTATGTATGCAAGAAAAATATTCGTAGGTGCTGTTATTTCAGGAGCTATATTTGTTGGCCTAACAGCGACAGGTAGTGCACAAAAATATAACTTAACCTTGAGTGGGGCAAGTCCCGGCGGTCTCTGGTCCCGAATTGGCGGCGGAATAGACGCGGCGATTGCTAAAGCCTATCCTGGCTCCACTGTGACCTACCAAACTTCGTCAGGAGGTTTAGCCAACGTTCCATTGGTTTCACGGGGTAAAGTGCCAATGGGATTAGCAACCGATGGTGAATTGAATGCTGCCGTTAATGGCTCTAAACCATTTAAAAGTGCTATTAGTAATGTGCGAGTATTGTTTCGTGTTTATACTCCCGCGTCGCGCTTTCAACAAAGTTTTTTTGCTGTAAGTAAGTCATTTGCTGATAAGCACGGTGTAAAAACCTTTTCCGATATCGTTCAGAAGAAATTACCTATTCGCATTGCGATTAATCGTCGTGGGAATATGGATGCCGATGTTGGTGAAGCGGCAATGACCCTTTTGGGAGCATCACGAGGCAATATTAAGGCTTGGGGAGGTCAAGTAGTTCATGCCGCTTCAAAAGAGATTGTTTCTTTAATGTCTGATCGCCGGATCGATGTTGCTAATTTTGGTATTTCTTATAATCATCCGCGTGTTCGGGAAATTGCTAAGAATTCTTCACCTGTTTTGTTAAGTTATGGAAGTGATGTTGCCTCCAAAGTTGCTAAAAAATTTGGTGGTGAAGTTTGTAAGGTTAAGCCGGGAGAGTATAAGTGGACCTCAAATGGTGCTGTTAGCGTCTGCATGGGAGCGACGATTGTTGTGAATGCAAATATGGATGCCAAATTGGCATATCAAATTACCAAGGCAATGGTCGAAGAAATTGAGACGTTTAAGAACAAGTCGCATCGTTTGATTAAAAAGACGGCAACACCAAAAGTTCTATCTCAAAAAGGCAATGCTCCGCATCACCCAGGAGCTGCTAAATATTTTAAAGAAAAAGGATTATTATAAAATAATCTAAGTATTCCAACAAAAGCAATGGCGTGCAAGATTATCTTGTACGTTGTTGCTGTTGGGTAATACATATGAAATTTTCATCATTTATTTCACTACAAACCTGGTTTTCTGTCGGTGTACGCCGCCGCCCAGCTGGAATTTATGAACTGATATTCACGCCATTTGCTGTTTTGGTTGGAGCCTATGTAATTATTGCGGCCACTCTTATAATTATTTCTCCGTGGACCCTGTCGGTTCTTTTCTTTTCGGGGATTGGTGCCTTGGGATTTTTAACGACAGGATCATTCGACCACTCTGATGTCGAAAAGCCGTCTTTTGTGGATATAATCCTTGCTTTATTATGCGTTGCTGTCGGCTTCTATTTTAGTATCCATGCAGCGTCAATAGTAAACAGAATTGTCTTGCTTGATGAGTTAACTCAATTAGAAATCATATTTGGGTCTATTGTTTTCGTTTTAACTCTGGAAATTACTCGGAGAACAACCGGACTTGGACTAACAGTTATAGTTTTTATTTTTGTTGCCTATAACATGTTCGGTCATCTTTTGGATGGTGTTCTGCAACACGGTAAAATTGATTACCTTCATTTTCTTGAAATTACTGTTTTTACCACAGACGGTATTTTTGGCCTGCCGGTGAGGGTAGCTGCAACCTACGCCTTTATGTTTGTAATGTTTGGCACCGTACTTCACGCCTGCGGAGGTGGTGATTTTTTCTTTAATTTTGCGGCGGCAATCAGTGGCCGAAGTCCGGGTGGCCCGGCAAAGGTTGCCGTTATTTCTTCAGGTATGTATGGCATGCTATCTGGCAGCCCAACCTCCGATGTCGTGACGACGGGGTCAATAACAATTCCTATTATGAAACGTCTGGGATACAGAGGTGCACATGCTGGTGCGATTGAAGTTGCTGCCTCGACAGGTGGGAGTTTTGTGCCACCCGTATTAGGGACTGCCGCATTTTTGATGGTTGATTTTGCCGGCCTTGAATACCTGCAAATTGCGATAGCTGCGATCATTCCAGCAATTTTGTATTATGCCTCTATATATGCGCAGGTACATTTTTCGTGCGTAAGGCAGGGGTTTGGACGTCTAGATGACGATCTCATTCCTTCTTTTATAGAAACTATAAAAGGAGGCTGGCTATTTGTTGTGCCTCTCGTCGTCTTAACCACGGCGTTAATAATGGGATATACACCGACCATGGTGGGGATAATGGGAACTGTTGCGGTGCTTGCTGTATCGATATTTAAAGCAAGTACCCGTATTGGACCGGTAGGCCTTGCTAAAGCACTCAGTGAAACCTGTTATCGTATGGTTCCAGTCGCTGGGGCCTGTGCCGCTGCCGGATTGATAATTGGTGGTATGACAATGACAGGACTTGCTGGAAAGTTCGCCCATTTAGTCAACGGTCTAACAGATGGGCATATGTTTTTGACGCTATTGGTAACGGCGTGCCTGACGGTTGTCCTGGGACTTGGTATGCCGACGCCCAGCGCTTATATTTTATCGGCCGCGCTGATGACACCAATTTTGTCTGAAATCGGCGTGCCAACTTTGCCTGCACATATGTTTGTTTTTTATTATGCCGTAATGTCAGCACTTACCCCACCCGTGGCGGTGGCGGCGTATGCCGCATCCTCTATCGCCGAAGATAATCCATTATTGATTGCGGTTATGGCGGTAAAATTTGCTCTTGCAGCCTTTATTGTTCCTTTTGCCTTTGTTTATGGCCCAGAGCTATTAATGATAGGACCTTGGTATTTGACTGCTATCTCATTTATCACCGCAGTCATTGGTCTAATCTTGATAGCTGCAGGTCTTGAAGCGTATTTTCATAAACATTTGGTAGCTTGGGAACGCCTACTTTTTATTCTAATTGGATTTGGTCTGGTTATACCTGATCTTTACGCGGCGTTAGGCTCGTTAATTTTATTGCTAGCCTATTTTTCATTATTTTATCTAAACAGAAAAGATGAAAATCTCTAGGTCTCTGTTTCATGACTTGGATCATTTTGCGAGTAAAAATGTGAATACCTAAATTATCGAATTCGCTTTGTCATGGCCAACCATCTCTGCCACCTCATCGGATCGAGATCTGTGTCGCCGACCGTCGCGAGCCCGGGCATGGTGTGCTTCAGCGTGCATCCCTGCTGCGCAGCAGATCGGGTAGGGGAGATTGAATGCTTATTTGGTTCCTTGACCAATCATTCCCAAAAGTCGTTGTATAATATATGAAGTAATCTAAGAGGGACTTAAGCATGCGCTACCATCAATTTGGCTTAATTGAACAAGATATTTCTCAGGCAACCTCGGGATATACCCTATTTACGCCAATCCCAAAAGGTTGCCATACCACTTATTTGCTCGATATGGGGGGTGAAGTCGTGCATGAGTGGGATGTGAAGGGTCTTAGAACAGGGTACGCAAAATTATTGCCCAATGGTAATCTATTAACGGCATTGAGGGCCGATTTGGAAGCGGTGCCGGGCCGAGAGGAGGCGCGTGTCATCCGTGAATTTGATTGGGATGGTAATTCTGTCTGGCAATGCGATGCGCCGGCTCAGCATCACGATTTTCACCGTCTGGCCAACGGCAATACCGTTTATATTGGGTTTGAAAGATTTCGTTCAGATTCAGTCGCTCGTTTACAAGGGGGAGTTGCCGGCACCGAGATGTCGGACGGTGGTGTCTTAGGCGATTACATTCGAGAAGTTAATGCGAGTGGTGAAACAGTTTGGGAGTGGCATGCTCAGGATGAGATGGAGATCGAAAATTACCCTATTCATCCACTAAATCCCCGCGATGAATTCAGCCATGCTAATTCACTATTTCCTCTACCGAACGGCGATTATTTAATCAGCTTTCGTCGCAACAGTTGGATTTTTATAATTGATCGGGCGACCAAGAAAGTGCGTTGGGAAAAGAATGATTATGGTTGGGGAGGCCAACACGACGCTCAGCAATTGGACAACGGAAACATTATGCTATTCGCCAACGGTCAATACGGGGAAAGTCCGACCCATTGTTCGCGGATTGTCGAATTTAATTTTAAAACCGGAGAAGAGGTGTGGCGCTATGAAGGTAGCCCTCCCTGGACGTTTTATAGTCCACACATAAGCGGAGCCCAACGGTTGTGGACTGGTAATACGCTCATCTGCGAGGGTTTGTGGGGTCGAATTTTTGAAGTTACCCCTAGCGGTGATATTGTTTGGGAATATATCTCTTCGCATTTTGGCCCCTGTGGCCCAGCCAGCGACGATCATTCAAAGGCTATCGGTAACTGGGTCTTTAGAGCCTACCGTTATGCACCGGACTCACCTGAAATTAATGGGCGATTACCTTAGAATTAACCGTAACCTGTTATCATTGTTTAGATAAGGTTTTGTACTCTTCAGTCAATTTTTAATCGCGCCGATCGCTTGGCATAATTTTTTTTTACTGACGACTTGCGTTTATATTAAGATACGTATTCTTGATTTCGCCTCGCCATTTGCATTATTTTATAATAATATTGACTGTAGCTGGATATTTTTAATCATGTTAACTAAAATAGATATTTAGATCAGAGTTTAGAAAACAATCAAACAGGGGAAAAACTATGAAATTTTATAAAAGCTTTCTATATACGATGGGCTTGCTAGGAGTCTTATCCATAATGGGGATTAGTCAGTCTAAGGCAGGATTTTATGATGGTAAAGATGTGACTGTAATCATCAATGCTGGCGCTGGCGGCGGTCTGACGCGTACTGGTCGATTGTTTACGACCCATATGAAAAAGCATCTGGGTAAAGGCGCCAATATGGTGATTAAAAATGTTGCCGGTGCGGGCGGAGTCAAAGGGATGAATTATATGGCTGAAAAAGCCAAGCCGAACGGACTCACAGTATTATGGGGAACTTCTCAGCAAATGGCGCAGCTTTTAAAATTGCCTGGTGTGCGTTTTAATTTATCCAAAATAGCCGTTATCGGGGCGGGCGGTTCCTCCTATTTATCAATAGCCCGTTCGGATTTTAAGCCTGGCATCAAGCAGGCCAGCGATCTGCTTAAGGTAAAGAAAATGATCGTTGGTGGACGCGGCACTTCGGATGGCTTGGGGATTTTTGCCCGTCTACCACTGGATGTTTTGGGAGTTAATTATCGCTACGTCCCTGGGTATCGCGGTCAACCTAAATTAAATGCAGCGATCCGGGCGAAAGAAATCGGTTTGCTGACGACCGGAGGTATTGGCTATATCGTTTTTTACAAAGACACAATTTTGAAGTCAGGTGAAGCCAAGGCGCTTTACTATCACTCTGCTCTAGGGGCCGATGGAAAATTTTCTGATCCTGGCATTTATCCGAAAGACGTTAAGCATTTTTTGGAGTACTATAAGGATACCCATGGCGGAAAATCGCCTACTGGCCCGCTTTGGGAAGCTTATAAGTGGTTCTCGAAATTTAATTCTCGGCCTTTTGGCATATATGCGCGTAAAGATAATTCACCTACACATATTGCTGAATTACGGGCAGCCTTTAGGAAAACCTTGAGTGATCCTGCTTTTATCGCAGCCTGGACGAAAATGGTTAGAAGTGCCCCGGATTTTGGTGTGGGAAAGGAAGTTAGCTGGTTGTTGACTGATTTCGACAAAATCAGTCCGGGAGCCCTTGCTGGGATGAAGAAACTTACGGCCCGGAAGAAAAAGAAAAAAGGCGGTAAGAAGAAATAGCTTTTATCAGTTAAAAGCGGCGTAACGTGAAAAACCCATGTTACGCCGTTTTAATTTCTAAGTAAGTACTTTTTTTAGATAACTATTTTGTTGCGCACTATCGCCGAGCTACGGAGCAGGGCGTAAGTTTGGATTAATTATGATTGAAGCATTACTCGAAGGCTTGTTCTTAGTTTTTCAATGGCCCGCAATTGGCTTTTTATTTTTAGGCGTATTGTTAGGAATTTGGCTCGGTGCCGTTCCAGGCCTCGGCGGAATTATCGGCTTGGTTCTGTTGTTGCCTTTTACTTTTGGTATGGAAACCGTCCCAGCCTTCGCTTTGTTGTTAGGCATGTTCGCCGTCACTTCAACCAGTGACACGATCGCTTCGGTTATGTTGGGAATACCTGGAACAGCGGCATCACAAGCGACAATCTTAGATGGCTATCCATTGGCACAGCAGGGGAAGGCGGCGCGGGCTTTTGGCGCGGCGTTTACCGTGTCGGCTTTTGGTGGTGTTTTTGGCGCAATTATTCTTGCCGTTTCACTCCCGCTCATTTTGCCGATCATTAAGTCTTTTGCTTCTCCGGAATTGTTTGTTTTGGGCATGTTGGGTCTTGCGATGGTTGGATCTTTAAGCGGAGGATCCATTCTTAAAGGTCTCTCAGTTGCCTGTCTCGGAATATTGCTCTCGACCGTCGGCTACGGTGAAGCTGAATCTATTCCGCGTTATCATTTTGAAACCGAATACTTGTTAGATAATTTGCCTCTCATTCCAGTGGTACTTGGCTTGTTTGCTATCCCTGAAATTATGGAGCTGGCGATCCGAAATGTCTCTATTTCGCGGGTGCCAAAGGATCAGACGGTTGGCGGCGGCATGCTGGAAGGCGTTAAAGATGTGTTCCGCCATTGGTGGTTGGCGCTTAGGTGTGCGGCGATTGGAACTTATGTCGGCATGCTACCTGGTCTCGGTGCCGCTATTGTCGATTGGGTGGCCTACGGTCATGCCGTGCAAAGCGCCAAAGATAAATCGCAATTTGGCTTTGGTGATATCCGGGGTGTGATTGCGCCGGAAGCTGCCAATAATGCAACACGCGGCGGCTCGCTAATTCCAACCGTTGCCTTTGGCATACCCGGAAGTCTCGGGACGGCCATTTTATTGGGCGCGCTCCTGATCCAGGGATTGAAGCCCGGCCCGGACATGTTGACCTCTGAATTACACATCACTTTCAGTATGGTCTGGACAATCGTGATCGCTAACATCGTAGCGGCTGGTCTCCTGATGATATGGAGCAAACAGGTTGCCAAAATTGCCTTCTTGCCGGGCCATTTGATTGTGCCGGGCGTCATAATGTTTGTATTCTTAGGAGCCTGGCTTGGCGGGGCAGCATTAGGGGATTGGATTTCTTGCCTGACTTTTGGTGTTGTAGGTTTCATCATGAAACGCGGTGGCTGGCCACGTCCGCCTCTTATCTTGGCTCTTATTCTCGGCAATATTATGGAGAACGCCTTTCAAATAAGTATGGGTGCCCATGATGGTTATGGCTGGCTCTCACGTCCCGTGGTTTTAGTCGTTCTTGTCTTGATCGCCCTTACCATATTTATGTCGGCCCGGGGAATTACCAAGAACAAGGCGGCCCAGAAAGAAGTGGAGGCGGATGATCCCGCGAGCAAGGCGCGTCAGGAAGCGGCAGAAGGCGGTGCAAAGAATCCGATGATTTCGTTGCCTTTTTCTATTTTTCTTTTTCTTTTTTTTGTCTGGGCAGGTGTTCAGGCTTTTGGCTGGCCAGAATCAGTAAACGAATTTCCAATTATAGCGACAGCCCCTGGTGCCATTATGGTGTTTGCGGTATTGCTATTTGAGGCCAAGGAAGCCGCCCATGAAGTTAAAGTTCAGGGCGGGATTTCTAGCGCGTATAAAATAGCCCTGGAAAAAGCTGTCGCCTACCGGGCCGTGTTGTTCTTCGGCTATTTGCTGGCGATGATTATTGTCATGCTGGTTCTTGGTCAAAAATTCTCCATCCCACTTTTCATATTCCTCTATCTCATAAGATGGGGCAGTTATAATTGGCGGGTGGCGCTCGGTTATGCGGCGGGTGGCTGGCTCATGATGGTTGGCTTTTATGATCGTACACTGGATTTGTTATGGTACCCATCATGGCTGTCAAACTGGCTACCGGAATTACTTCCATCTTGGATTCCTGTCTGGTTTTTTGTATGATCGTTAAAATTAAATAGGTTCGAGGATTGAGGTATGTTGGTACAAAAACACGGTGTTACTTATTACGATAAAGATAAAGCCACGCCTGGGTATACACTTTATTCACGTAATGGATCTGACCAAGTTTGGCTAATTGATATGGGTGGCAAGGTCGTCCACGAATGGAAGACTACAGGCGGAACAACTAACTGCAATTATCTGCGACCAAACGGTAATTTATTTATTTGTGAACGGGTTCCCGAAGGACCGAAAGTTAAATCCGGTAAAGGGGGTCGACTGCGTGAATATGATTGGGACGGTAATGTTATTTGGGAGCATATTGATGACCACCAGCACCACGATGCTCGCCGCTTACTTAATGGTAATGCCGTATATATTGCTTGGCAGGAATTCACAGCCGATGAAGCGTCCCGTGTAAAGGGCGGCAATCCCGGGACTGAAATGGATGGTAAAATTTATGGTGAGGTAATTCGAGAGATTGATAGTCTCGGTAAAGTAGTTTGGGAATTTTCGAATAATGGGCCGGAGTTTTTAGATAAATATGAGATTAAACCGTTGGCCCCAAAATACGAATATGGGCACGCAAATACCGTCTCTCCTATGGCCAACGGAGACTATTTAGTGAGCTACCGAGTTTTTGATCTCATTGTTATTGTAGACCGTCAGACAGGGAAACTTAAATGGGAATATCAAAACCATGAACTTGGGGGGCAACACGATTGTCAGGAACTTGAAAATGGTAATATTTTAGTTTTCGCCAATGGTCATAACACACCAGCTGCAGGCCCAAACTATAGTCAAGTTTGGGAAATTGAACGACAGACCCAGGAAATTATTTGGCGTTACTTTCCGAGGAAAAATCCGCTTACTTTTTGGAGCCCCCATATCAGCGGCTGCCAAAGATTATCCTCTGGTAATACTCTTATAGCGGAGGGTGGTAAGGGTTGCATCTTTGAAGTTACTCCGGAGGGTGAGGTGGTATGGGAATATATTAATCCGTTCTACGGTCGTCATGGAGAGATACCTGATGGTGAAATAAACTGGGTGTTTCGCGCTAAACGGTATGCGCCGGATTCCCCTGAAATCAATGGACGATTACGATAGGAGTAACCCTAACCTTTTATCATCGTCAGATGAGATTTTGTATCTTTCAGTCAATTTTTCATTGCGAGGAATAACTAAACTACTTTAAACTTTATAATTTTAATGTAAGGTGAGGCCATGCCTGAAGATGTACAAGTTATCAGAGATCAAGAATTACCTGTTTTAGATATCGGTGACTTCTTAAGTGGTAATGATGAGGGCTTAGAATCCCTAGCAGGACAGTTGCGTGCAGCTGCCGAAGAGTTTGGGTTCTTTTTTATAAAAAACCACGGTATTTCAGAGGCGCTTATCAAAAAAGTTTTTGCCGAAAACGAGAGGTTTCATAACCAATCGATGGAGGCCAAAAGCGCCATTGCTATTGATGATAATCAACGTGGATATATACGCCCAAAAGCGACACTAATAAAACATTCAACCTACAATAAAAATACTACGTTTGATAGTAATGAGACGACAGTTTTTGCAACTGAATACGGATCTGATAATCCTCATCGTCAAGCGGGAAAGAGATTTTATGGTGAAAATCAGTGGCCGATCGGTCTTCCAGGGTTCAAGGAAATCGTCCAAGAATATATGCATTCCATGACCCAATTGGGTAAAGCTACTTTACCCATATGGGCAAGAGCCTTAGGGCTGGAACGAGAATATTTTGCTTCTTATTTTGAAAATAATCATACCTATTTTAGAATGTCGCATTATCCGCCAGATCCAAATTTAGCTGAAAACTCGTTTGGCCTTGGACCACATGCGGATACAGGGTTCTTAACCTTGTTACCGCAGGCGGCGATTGATGGCCTAGAAATTTTAGACTTAGATGGAAAATGGTTTAGACCTCCGCGAATGAATGATTGTATTTTAGTTAATACGGGTCAATTTCTAGAGCGCTGGAGTAATGAGAAGTTTAGAGCATCTCCCCATCGTGTAATTCCTCCAAAATCTGAACATCGCTATTCTATTGCCCTGTTTGTGAATACTTCACTTGATCCTGTTTGTGAGTGTTTACCAACCTGTCATGATTTATCTAATCCCCCCAAGTATCCGACTGAAAGCTATTGGGATTTTTATAATTGGTATATGGTGAACGCCTACCCCCATTTTGGTGAGTTTGAAGAACAAGAAACAGCATGAGCCAAAAAATAGGTCTTATTGGTCTGGGGGCTATGGGAGAAGTAATCGCAACGCATCTTCTTAACAAAAGTTTTGATGTAAGTGGTTATGATATTTTGCCTGAGCGTGGTCAACAATTAGAAATACTTGGCCTAAAAAAACTTGATTCCGTCGAAGCAGTTTCTGATCACGCCGATATTCTAATATCTTCTTTGCCAAGTTATTCAGCTCTTCAAAAAGTAATTAGTGAAATTTCGACCGCTGATAAGTCCGCGCAAATTTTACTGGAGACGAGTACGTTAGAAGTTTCTCAAAAAATCGAGGCCGGAAATATTTTTAAAGGCAGTGGGAATATATTTCTTGATGCACCGATTAGCGGAACAACTCCTTTGGTTAAGGCTATGAAGGGTTCTATTTTTGTCGGGGGCGATAAAGAAGCATATGAGAGATGCATCCCTGCCATTAATGCATTTACCTCAACCAATTATTATATCGGTGACGTGGGTGATAGTACCAAGATGAAATATTTAGCCAATTATATGGTCTTTGTTCATACTGTAGCAGCGGCAGAATGTTTTACGTTAGGTCAGAAAGCCGGATTAGACCCGGTATTAATTCATGAGACGCTAAAGTCGAGTGCTGGAAATTCTCGTATGTTCGAGCAGAGGGGCGAAATGATGGCGAAGTCTGACTATCGGGACGGTACGGCGGCAGTATTTAATATTTACAATAAAGATGCATCAATTATTACTGAGTTTGCAGCTGAATTGCGGTCGCCGATAGATCTTTTTCTTTCCGCGCGCCAGAAATATAGTTCAGCCTCGGCTCTCGGGTTGGATCACCTAGAAATAGCAGCTGTTTGCAGGGCAATTGAGATTTCGGCCGGTATTACTAGAGATCTAGTTAAAGACTAAATGATCAATAGTCATTATAGAAAATTACTAGAATGGTGCGTGAAGGCCTGCAAATCGATGGGATGTATTTAAGCTGGGTTAGATAATCTAGGCCCATCATAATGACTAAAACTCTTACTATTATCGATGGCGTTTTATTGCGGCCTCATTTACTAAGTATGCTGC
The DNA here is from genome assembly GCA_012960465.1 of Rhodospirillales bacterium. GTDB lineage: Bacteria > Pseudomonadota > Alphaproteobacteria > Rhodospirillales > UBA2165 > TMED23. The sequence goes on from DUBF01000078.1 coordinate 20,911, forward strand.
AGCATTTACGCTGAGTGCTAGGCATAGTAAAATAATTCCAAGGCCAAGTGCCAAAGCAAGATCGCCTTTACTTGTTTCAAGAGCGATTGCTGTGGTCATTACACGTGTGACATGATCGATATTTCCTCCCACTATCATAACGGCTCCAACTTCTGCGCTAGCTCGTCCGAACCCTGCCAAAATAGTGGTCAATAGTCCAAACCTATTATCCCACAATAGTGTCAGGATTGTGTTGAATGGACCTGTACCGAGCGATTGTAATTGTTCGGAATATTCATCCCATAATGTTGCAGTTGATTGTCGTGTCAACGCAGCAATAATTGGTGTGATCAGTATTGTTTGGGCAATAATCATAGCGCTTGGTGTATATAACAGTCCAAGTGTTCCTAAGGGGCCTGATCGTGATAAAATAAGGTAGACTAGGAGGCCCACAACGACAGGAGGTAATCCCATCAGGGCATTTAGTAAAACAACCAAGGTTGTATGGCCCGGAAATCGAAAGACCGCTAACGTCGCACCTAAAGGTAGGCCAATTACGCTAGCAGCAATTACTGCAGTAATACTGACTTGCAATGACAAGCTGACTATTTCTGCTAAACCGCTTTCAAAGTTTAAGATCAGGGCAAGGGCGGCGGAAAAAGCGTCGTTCAAATCAGACATTTCTTATAACCCGCCAGTTTGTCATTGAATTAAAAACCTATGAAATACTACGATCTTTCATTTTATGTAATACCTGTGACACTAAACACCAGGCTATGTTTTTGGCAAGTTCAATTTTATTGACAAAAAATATATTCAACGACGATACTCTTCTCGGATAATTTCTTGGGCCATAATAATTTCTTCGTCAGTTAACAAACCACGAAGCTCGTCTCTTAATTTGATGAGCTTATCGCGCTCATGACCGTAGACCCTGGCTGATGCCATAATGATATGCACGTAGGCCATCATTTTATCCTGCGGCATCCCGATACCTTCATTGAAAGCATTGGCCATTTGATAGTGCGCGTAAGAATTATCGAGCTTGGCGTGTTTTTTAATAATATCAACGAAACAATTTATATTAATTTCCGTGGTGCGTGCTACTTTAATGATATCAACAATTTTATCTATAGTAGTGTTATCAAGCTTGTCAGCCAAGTTAAGAACTCGCACCGCAGTTTCATAATCATTGCCTTCTAATAACATTTTGCCCAGGAACCGAGCGGCTTGGCCATCTCCTTGATCTACCAAAGTTCGCAAAACTAGGGATACGCTTTCAAAGTACGTGATACTCCAATCAAATTCGATCAGCTGCATCAAAGCTGTAGCACTTTCCGTATCTTGTAACGCCTTGTTTATTATCGAAAGAACAAGTGGTGTTTCATTTTTCTGACTTGCAGTGCGTACAATTTGAGTAGCAAGATTACGTTGAGCTGTTTTATGGCCTAAGGCAGCCGCTCGGATAAGATATTTAAAACTAAGATCCTCATTAGGGCGCGTGTAACGTAGGCCGATACGATAGATTTCACCGAGAACATACGAGGCTTCAATCTCGGCGCCAAGATGGCTTTGACTGCTATTTGCGAGCTCAGCTAAATAACGCATGGCCTGTTGAGCCTGATCTTTGGTGCTGCTTATGTTGCTCAACCACGTAGCAGCAATTTCTAACTTTGCCCAACTATTTCCAGATTCTGCATTGTTTTGCAGATAGAGCTGATGTGTTGGGCTCGTTGTTGCTCGCATTTTCAGGATTTGGAGAAAGAGTTCGGTCTCGTTTTCTAATACTTGTTCATCATTAGGTGGTTTTTGTTTGATAATATTAGTTGTCGCGGGGATCGTATTTATATCGTTATTTGATCTACTAACAACTATTGTTGAAGAAGTATTTTCTGGTAATGCTTGATCTTTTAATTGATTTACCGGAGTGGTAATTTTAGAACCCCTTTCTAATTTTGAGTCACCAAATACGAAATTTGTTGCACGCAGAATCTCGGGTTCAACTGTTTCGAAAGGGCCACCCAGTCGTTCCGGTTCATTATTTTTCTCGTCTCTTATCAGTGGCTTACTCTGCAATGAATCCGTTTCAGCCTTGTTTAACCAGCTGTCCAGCACATCCGATCTTTTATCTTTCTTGTTGTTTGGCAGTGAATTTTCTACTGAAGAATTTTGATTAGCTTTGTATGCTTTATCCGGTCTTTGCTCACTATTTATCTTCCGGTTAAACAGTGATTTAAGTTTGATAAACCAATGGAAATAACTAATTGAGTAGGGAGGTGTATTATCGCCAAATTTATTTTTACCAAATGTTCCTTGAATAATTCCGGCCTTAATTGACAACCATAGTCCAATAAGGAAAGCAACGTACCCTGTAGCTATAACCCATGGCTGATTATAATTCATTGTTGATAAAAGGTATGAGGTTGTGGCAGGTGCAAAAAATAGTAACTGAAACCAGCCTGATTGATTAAGGTCATGCAGGCGTTTTGAAAATCCGGCTGTCACTATCCAAGCTATAAGTGAATAACCAAGAACTTGAATAATATCATTATAAATGTTTGTTTTTTGTAGAAAGTTTAATGTGGCAGCAATTATGCAGGTTGGGGTGATGGTCCCCAGCCAAAACAGCTTGCGTCCAATCCTCCCTTTAAAGGAGAAGAATAGTTTTAGAGGCGACATTTTACTGCTCGTTATTACTATCTTTGGTCTAGTGGTAGCTTGGTATTCGTTCCAGATTATTAGTATCTTATAAAACCTATTGGCGATAGTTGTTTTTAAAAGTAGCTACCAACGAAATTTAGAGCATTGGATTAAATCCAGTGGAATGTTCTCCTAGCGGAGGCGGAGCGATGAAGTTCCTTCAGAATTATTATATTTTCAGAGCTTGAATTTATCAAATACTCTCCCAAACCGCCAACCGTAGAATTCAACATTTGCAAATAAGTTGCCTTGAGTAAATGGCTCGTTTTCCCAAAATTTTCTTGCGGCTATTAAATCAGGGACGTCAATAATCATTAAACTTCCAATTTGTGTGCTGCCATCTTTATTTAATAGAGGACCACGCGTTATGTATAAATCTTTTACATTTGCTTGATAGGCTTCATGTTCTGCGCGAAGTTGATCTCGCAGTCTTGAACTATTTGGTTTGTCTATTGCATGAATGAGATATTGGACGTTACCTCTTTTCCGTGGACAGTCGCGCCAAGTAAAGGGTACGCTCGCTGACCAGCGGTGAATTTCTGAACTATACTGAGCACCTCCAATTACATAGGGTTCGTCTGCTACATGTCTTTGTACTGCTAAAAGGTTGGGTAAATTAATAATTCGGTGGCTACCAAGTTCCGTTTTTAAATCTTCAGAAAGGATTGGACCTGCAAAACTCGTTTTATCTTCCGACTTTGCTATATAATCCAGGTGTGCGGTTCGGTACTTTTCTCTTAACGGTCCTGAGCCTTTAATATCGAATATTTTGACGGCGTAGAGCATTAATCTAGATCCCAGTTTGTAATTGAATTTTTTTACATGAGTGTAAACAAACTTATTATATCGTTTATTAATCTCCGATGGTTCGCGGTTATGATCCGGAGTCTTTTTTAGGGCCAGAAAAATAAAGAGTTTTCTGCAAAAATTTCCTTAGATGCAACGAGGTGTTCTTCATTAAAAAATGAACAACACCTCGCCATATTGCAAAGGATAAGAATTAAGGAACTTCTAGTTTTGACCAGGACCAACAAAATCAAAATTAGAACTGGTATTCCTTGGAATTTCTACTCTTTACATTAGAATTCTCATTTTATCTCACGAGTTTTGCCGTTTAAGTATTCATTCTTAATAGATATCTCCTTTTCACCGGGTATTTTGTATACCACTAAAATCAAGTTTATTGTTATTATTCTTTTTTAATTTTAACTAGGTATTAACTCTAATTGGATTTGTTTCAAATGGTATAAAAACTACAATTATAGCTCTAAAAAATCCCTACATAATCGGTACGTTCGTTGTAAAGCTTTAGATCATTTTGCTTAATAGACAGACTATTTTACATCAAAAAAAAATAGGAGAGACAAATTTATGATCTTTTCAATGTTGGGTGCTAATTCGGAACTTACTAGAATATACTGTTCATTTGAAGATTTTTAGATCTACTTACAAATATGCTAGGTTTTACGAAAAAATTTTCTCTGAATTAAGTATTTAATATATGTATGGATATTCTGTAATTTAATTATGATAATTAGCAAAGTGGAAATCACATGTCATCCAATCCGACTATTACGCCAGTTCCAGCGAGCACTGTTTTATTAACTCGAGAAAATAAGGCCGGGTTAGAGGTGTTTATGGTAACGCGGCACCATAAAATTGACTTTGCGTATGGGGCCCTCGTTTTCCCCGGAGGAAAACTGGATATTCAAGATAGTGATCCGGAACTATTAGAACTTTGCGGAGAACAAGGCCTGAATATTGATGATCTAGCTGTTCGTATCTGTGGAATTAGGGAAACGTTTGAGGAAGCGGGTGTTTTATTAGCAAGAGATGCAACTAACAGAAAAATGATTAGTGGTAAACGCTGTGCTGAATTAACTGCAACCTACCGTGAATTGTTACATGCAGGCTCAATAACGCTATTAGAAATTGTAAAAAAAGAAAATATAGAACTTGCTTGTGATCAACTTACATTATTCGCTCGCTGGATAACTCCAAGTTCTTTTTCTCGTCGGTTTGATGCACTTTTTTTCTTAGCTGAAACCCCAATTGATTATATAGCTTCCCATGATGATATTGAATCAATAAACTCGGTCTGGACTGCGCCATCTGATGCACTCAATGAAGCAGATGAGGGCCGTGCAACTGTTGTCTTTGCTACCCGAATGAACCTTCAAAAGCTTGCAAGATACGACAACGTGGTTTCTTTGATTAAAGATACCAATGAACGTGATGTCATTACAGTAGAACCCCATTTGCATGAGATAGATGGTAACGTGACCTATACAATACCTATTGAGGCTGGCTATGGAATTACAGAATACACTGAATATGGTGGTCCAAGCTTGAAAATTAAAAGTCAAACTTAGTTTTGAATTTTAAGAATATTATTAAATAAGATTAATAGGATCGCTGATATAAATTGATATAAAATAAGTTCCTATTTTCAGTAAAATATATTTAATACCGCCTTGCAGGAAAAGTACCTAAATAAATGAAGTTTCTAGTTCTTATTATTGTTAGTTTGCTGCTTAATTTAGAGGTTTTAGCTCACGGTGGGGGATTGAATAAAAAAGGTTGTCACAATAATCGTAAGATAGGCGACTACCACTGTCATCGCGGATCAAACATATCACTACGGCGACACTCACCTTCAAAACAAGAAACACTCACCGGCATACCGAGAATTACTGACGGCGACACAATTGTGATTGGTAAGTCCCGTATTCGACTTCATGGTATAGATGCTCCCGAATCCAGACAATCCTGTACAGCTGGTGGCAAGGAATGGCGTTGTGGATGGGAGGCAACGAATGCTCTGGCTAAATATTGTTGGTAAGCATTGGGTTACTTGCATAAAGCGAGACGTAGATCATTATGGGCGAGTTGTCGCAATTTGTAGGGCTGGACCAATTAATTTAAATGCGTGGATGGTAGGTAACGGTTGGGCCGTTGCATACCGGCGATACTCAATGGACTACGTCAGGGATGAGAACGAAGCTAAAGCTGCTGGCAAAGGTTTATGGCGCGTTG
>DUBF01000079.1 GCA_012960465.1 Rhodospirillales bacterium
ACTGGTGCCTGACGCGGGAGCACAACACGGGCCGCCCGCACCACCTTCTCAGGTACATCTCTAATAACCCTTTGGAATTCCTATGTTTTACAAAGGGTCTGGGTGAGGTGTAGCACAAATGGTAGAACATTTAAGCCCGTATTTGTATTCTCGAAACGGTATTTATTATTTCTGTCGAAGAATACCTGAAGATTTGAAGAGTTATTATAAACAAGAAAAAATAACATTATCTCTTCGAACAAGAAATCCGAAGTCCGCAAGGATCAAGTCAGCATCTTTAGCATCACAACTTGAGGAAGATTGGCTAACATTAAGATGGCGGAGTAAGGACGCACCATTGCGCAGGTTTCTGCGAAACCAAACTTCAGAGGCACGAATAGAATCATGTGCACCCTTATTGAGTGAAGCTCGTGAAATCTACTTAAAGGTAAAAGGTCAAGATAGGCCACATACATTTTCGTCAGCAGTTGAACGAGCGACCAACAATTTAATCAATCTTATTGGTGATAAACCGATTGATACTTACTCTAGGTCGGAAGCTAATTTACTGCGGGATAGTTTCTTTGAACGTGGATTGAGCCGTGGAAGTGTTGATAGAATGTTTAGCACGATACGAGCTGTAATTAATTTTACAGCTAAAGAGATTGATCTTCCGGCGATTAATTCTTTTTCTGGAATCTATCTCGGTGAAGAAGGTAGAAGTCCCGTAATCAAAAGACTTCCAATCCCACTGGGAAATATTCGTTCTATTCAGAAAATTTTTAGGACTATGGACGATGAGGCTAGATGGTTGATTTCTATAATCAGTGATACAGGAATGAGACTAAGCGAAGCGATTGGTCTACATAAAGATGATGTTCAGCTAGAAGGACGGTTTCCTCATATCACTCTAAAGACACATCCGTGGAGGCGGTTGAAGACCAGGGGAAGTGAAAGAACTATCCCATTGGTAGGTGTATCTTTGTGGGCAACTAGACGTGCGTGTGAAAAGTCAAAGAATAGCTTTCTGTTTCCTAGATACTGTTCTGAAGAAAAGAATAAAGCTAACTCTGCAAGTGCTGCTTTGAATAAGTGGTTACGTCCAAAAGTCCCTAACCATTAGTTTTGTTTAATTGTTCAAAGGCCATGAAGCATCATGACACACTCTCGTCCACTTACCCCACCCTCGTATACCATTGCCCATACGCGACTGCTTGAGTTCACTCAGAAGGATGTCAAAGGTTCCGTCTGAAGCTAAGCGAACTAGCTTGATGTGTGGGTTAAGTGGGCGAGAGTGTGTCATGATGCATCATCAGTGTTCCGGCTCTTAGAATTTATAACTGTGACAGCTTTTGAAATAACCTGAACCATTTTTCTATAGAACATCGTTGTTTCTAGAGGGGTGAAAAATGGTTGAAAAAAAATATTAGTCACTTTGTGTTTATTTTGTGTTCTCATTCCATGCCTTTGCAACCATATCAGCGAGTAATTTTTGCTTCGCTTTAGCCAAATATTCTTTTACCATTCCTTATTTTGCAAAAACACCGCGGTCCTAGAGTTTGGAAACTGTGGACGCAATAAGCTTCCTAATAACCATTACGGTGAAACGTTAACCAGGAAAGGGGCGTTACCAACTCTCATGTCTTAATTGGTATGCTGGCTTAAGATTATCTGCAGCGGGCTGATAGGCAACAGAGAATGAAGTTAAGGCACCAATTGATTTTTCAACATTAGTGCCTTCAGACAATTCAAAAGAATCAAATCCACAACGACCCATAAAAAAGAGCTGATCTTGAATGACTTCACCTACAGCGCGCAACTCACCTTTAAAGCCATACCTCTCCCTGAGGAGCCGCGCATAAGAAAATGAACGGCCATCAGCAAGAGCAGAAAATTCCAGTGCAATAAGATAAAAGTGACCAACATCGCTCGCAATTACTTCTGGATGTTGATTGCTATTCAAACATATCCCCAAAGAACAGTTACTAACGCTGAGGGCTTCCTTTTCATTTTGCCAACGATTAAGCGATACAATTACAGCCTCTGCACCATAAATTTCGTCATTATCATCGACTGTGCGCCAGCAATTTTCTACGACGTTGCCGTTTTTAATGAGCGTCATAAAGAGCCTCCTTAAAAAGGATCGGTCCAATACGACGATAAGTATCCAAGTACTGCTCTCCAACCTCCCTGTTTGATATGTATACACCGATGAGTTTTTCGACAGCATCAACAATTTCTTCGGATGAAAATGCTGGACCAATAATTTTACCAATTTCAGCGTCCCTAGAAGACGACCCTCCGAGTGTCACTTGGTAAAATTCTTCACCATTTTTTTCAACACCAAGAATTCCTATGTGCCCGACATGATGATGGCCACAAGCATTAATACATCCTGAAATGTTTAAATGGATTTCCCCAATATTAAGTATATTATCCAAATGCTTGAAGCGTTCGTTCAGCCGCTGTGCAATCGGAATTGAACGTGTAGTGGCAAGACTGCAATAATCCATACCCGGACAACAAATAATGTCCGAAATACGATTTAAGTTAGCTGTCGCGAGATTTTTATCGCAGAGACCCTGCCAAACCGATATTAAGTCCCTTTTTGCAACATCCGGCAGAACTAGATTTTGCCGATGTGTCGCTCTAATTTGGCTAAAACTATATTTTTCTGCTAGTCGAGCGATAGCATCCATCTGATCCGAGGTGATATCACCCGGTACGCCATCTAAAGGCTTTAAGGATACATTAACAATCGCATAGCCTGCTTGTTTGTGCCTTGTAACGTTACGTTCTAACCATTCAGCAAAGGCGTTGTCGTTCGTCGAAGCTTCAACTACTCCAATATCATCAATCGGTAGCTTTACATAATCAGGCGGTGCAAAGAAAGCTGATATTCGTTCTTCTTCCTCTCGACCAACCAATAAGATATCATCCTTGGAGGCTTTAAATTCATCTTCAACAAGCTTGGCAAAATTTTTAATTCCAAGCTGGTGAACTAGGATTTTAATACGCGCTTTGTACAAATTGTCGCGGCGGCCTTCCATATTATAAACCCTGAGGATTGCTTGAATGTAGCGGATCAAATCATCTTTCGGCAAAAATTCGCGAATAACTTTGCCGATAAAAGGCGAGCGTCCCAATCCACCTCCAACCAAAACTATAAAACCGATCTCGCCGGCGGCATTTTTTTTCAGTTTCAAGCCAATGTCGTGCACATTGATGGCAGCGCGATCATCTTCGGCACCGGTTATGGCAATTTTAAATTTGCGGGGAAGCCACGAGAATTCCGGATGCAAAGTCACAAATTGCCGGATGATTTCGGCGTAGGGGCGCGGGTCCTCTAATTCATCTGGCGCAACGCCGGCATAGGGGTCCGAGGTGACATTGCGATTAACATTGCCGCTGGTTTGAATGGCACTCATTTCGACGGAAGCAAGATTTTCCAGGATATCAGGTGTGTCTTCAAGGGTGGGCCAATTATATTGGAGGTTCTGGCGGGTGGTGAAATGGCCATAGCCCTTATCATATTTGCGGCCGATATAGGCGAGCATGCGCAATTGATCAGACGACATCAGTCCATAGGGAATGGCGACCCGCAACATGTAGGCATGCAATTGCATATAGAGGCCATTTTTAAGGCGCAGAGGGCGGAAATTATCTTCTGAGATATTACCTTCTAAACGGCGGGAAACCTGATCACGATATTCGGCGACCCGCTCCTTAATCAGTGTGTGATCGGTTTGATCATATTGATACATTGATTTCTCCTTTCTTGTGATTTATTCGGCAGTCGGTGCAAGAATTGACGGACCTTTGGCCCTAATTTGCTCGCGAAAGCGAATCGGATGGATAGAGTTGGCCACGACTTCAACTTCAATTAGATAGGGCGCGACAATGATCTGGTCTTGAACGGCAAGTTCTGCAATGGCCAACAACTTTTCAGGGTCTCTAGAATCTGCCACCAAACCGGACTCAACATTGCGTGACCAATCTTTGTCAGCGGCCAAATACACAACAGCGCCGTCATGTAAGCGATTTGCGGTCACAATGTGGTGGGTCATTTTCAACACTTTTGCGGTCCTATAAATTACATAATATTTATGTTTATAATATATATTACCAAAAATAAAATGTAAATAAAAAAATAAACACAAAAATTTAGTGTTAATAATTAGCAGATAAGTTATGTTATTTTGCCGAAACCAACGGAATCATGTCCTCTTGGTGTTTTATACCCATTCTCATTCCACCAATGACCGATTCTCCTGTGCCCTAATCCAGAATTGTAAAGTTCAGATATTTTCTGAAACAAGATTTCTTGATATTCTGATGACGCCCGCTAAATACAAGAATCACACTTCAAACCCCCTCTGAAATACAAATGACCCTAAATAAAAATAATC